>QIEW01000193.1 GCA_003230535.1 bacterium | reverse complement strand
TATGAACAGCATCCCGGATAACCCGGTCGCATTCCTTGTAGGTGAAGGGCAGACGGCTGATAAAAAGGTTCTCACCGATGCTGTTTAAATTCAGAACTCCTGACCCGGGGGATTTTGATTTGATACCAGATTGTAGATCAGACGCAGATTCGAACCCGGAAAGACCGTCTCGGATTCGTTTAACACCTCACAAAGTTTTTGGACATAACGATTGTTGCGTGGATTGGTCATGTTGTGAATCTTAACATTTAAAATACCATTTTCCTCATCCGGCTCTATATCTGCATCCGTCATAAAGATTTGGCGGACCAAAGTCCTCGCCTCATCCTTTTTCAGCATAGAATCCCGCAAAATATTCGCCATCGCCGTCTCGGCACGATAAGCGATCATTTTTATGACATCGATAAATTGTTTTCCGCTTTTCTTGAGCGTCTTAAACTGCTCGGCTTCGGGCAATTCTGAAAACGAAATGTGCTTATCGGTTACTTTTCTCTGTATTTTGAGCGCTTCGACCTCTTTCTCCATGGCTTCTATCAAGTCCTTTAGTTCCGATTTCTTCTGGACAAACTTCTGAATTTTGCCCTCTTCGATCTCCTCTTTAAGGTTCATAGCCCCATACTCTACCAACTTACGGGACAATTTAGCGTTCAGGGATCTGATTTGGCCATCCAGCTTTCTATAGAGGGGGTTGACCATCTTGACGGTCTCGTCCATATTCTCTACTTGATAGTCTATCAGCCGGTCAATACCATAGTTTTCCATCGCATATTTAAAAAAGTTCTCTTGAGACCATCTACTAAACATCTTGCCCCCAATCTGGGCGGCATCATTATGGTAATCGGTGGTCACCAACGCCGTTTGATGACCCGAATCGGTCAATTTGCGAATCTCTCGAACCCAGAGATCTTCTTTTTTATGATAGATACCCCGCTCCGCCAGTTTCATCTCGGCAACCTCTCCACTGGGGAAGCAGACCTCCCGTTTTTCAAACTCGTAGTCCGGCCAATCTGCTTTGGCATATTTGCGGTAGGTGTAACAAGCGATGCGTTTGCCGTTGTCCCAGACCTCCTTGAAGAAGTTCGGACTATACCCTTCCCGGTCAAACACTATGCCGAAGCGAAACAATCGGGGATTGGATTTTAGTTCTTCCCCTGTGGGTTGACAGGGAACGTCTTCCAGCAACCGCGGTACGATCTTCTGGCGCAGGACAGCCAGCATGCCGGAATTCACCGTTTGGGTCACTGCGAAAAAAGGCTGACCCAGGGCATCATTAATCCAATAATCGGTTACCCCTCTCAGACAAAGCCTCTCCCGGGCCACGTAACGTCTGGGCAAGCTGGTCTTTTTGCCATAGTAAACCCGAACATGCCCATCGACGTAAAGGGTCCCAGCCAGAGTCGGATCTTCTTCCATCCAGGATTTTGCCAACTCTCTGCTCCAAGTTTCCGGGTTACCATCTTGGGAGAGTCGCCTTATTTTCTCCCGTAAAGTCTTTGCCTCCGGAATACGATCCAAGCCCACCAATTTGCCTAATTCCCCTGGATCACAGTAACGGACGCCTTCGATCGATTTGATCCTCAGCAGAGCCACAAAAGCCAAGACAATCAGCACGGACTCTAAACCATAATATCCTTTGGGGAGCTTGAAAAATTCATGGGAATGCTTCAGCAGGCCATTTGACAATAGAGAAGGCAACGCCGTCAGCACCCCTGCTGAGTGGACATCTACGTTCGGTGTAAATTCCGGGACTACTCCGTTTAATTCTCCCAACGCCGCTTGAGTTCTTTCTTCCTCCCGGGTACATCCTATGCCCATAGGAGCTTGACTATCGATAACATTTCGTTTGCTTTTGCTCAGGGACTCTCTATTTTCTTCACGGTCCTTGCTTTTTTTTTATGCAGCCGCCCGGCCAGGATAGCTTTTCGGATTGTATCCGCTTTCAGATTAAGTCTCCGGGCAACTTCGGAAGGATTGTGAGAGTTATATAGAAGCCTTTGGGCTTTTGCCACGATCTCCGGGGTGAGCACATGGGGCGATTTGCCCTTCGCTTTGGCAAAAAAACCCTGGGAACCTTTCTTTCTGAGACGTTTAACGCTACGTTTGACACTGATGTAGGGAACTCCAAAGGCTTTGACAATTTCGATTTGTTTTACATTACCACAGACAACCAATTGGCTGGTGATAAAACGAAACGAGGATAAATCGTCTTCGGCATGTGAAAACACGGGAAGTTGTCCATGAAAATAATAGATTTGGCCATCCTTTTTCTGAAATCCTACTTGCCGGTTAATCAAGGTCAGCCCGGATGGAAATATAGGCAGTTGCATCTGGAGCATGATAGATATCTCCTTCTTTTCGATGTAAAAAAGGATCTTATCATAATCCCGCTCCCTTGGCTCGCCATATCAAGCAATGTTGCTGTATGTAGCTGTTCTTATAAACTTAATTGTGTAACTCATAAAATTACCGGGTCAGGAGTTCTGAGTATAGGAATTTCCATTATGGTAGTCGGGCTCGTCCCTGAGCCCGACAGGCCTATATTCCGGGTCAGGGACGACCCA
>QIEW01000121.1 GCA_003230535.1 bacterium | reverse complement strand
TACTTACTGTAGAGGAACATTCTATTATTGGCGGGTTAGGAAGCGCGGTAGCCGAAGTTTTGGTTGAGCATCGACCGATACCTATGCGGCGCGTCGGTATAGGCGATAAATACGGTTTTTCCGCTAAGCCCGGCGAACTTTTGGAGGAGTTTGGCCTTACAGTCGGACATATTGTTGCCGAAGTCCAAAACCTGCTGGAGAGAAAAAATAAATTTATCGCTTATCAACCGGTAAAGCGATTTACAGGTAATAACGCTTCAAATGTCATTACCGGTAAGCGGGAAGCCGAAGCAATTTCCGATATATTAACAAGTTGAGATTGCTTGCTGCATAAGCTCGCAATGACAGGCTATTGAACCTCTTGCAATAGCGCCGGGGCAGTGGCCTGCACATCATATGGATAGCGTTGGGGTCGGCGCCCCCTGCATATCAAGAATAAACGAGGTAACTTTTATGAGCAAAAATGTTGTTAAAAAGAATAAGTGGCTGCTTTTTTCTTTGAGCGTCCTTATAGTATCAGGATTAGCTTTAGGAATAGTAGAGAACAATCTGGCGGGTGATGAGTCATATGAAAGGCTGAGGACCTTCACTGATATTTTGCGGATTGTTGAGAAGCAATATGTGGAAGAGGTTGAGCTTGAGGATTTATATGAGGGAGCTATCCGGGGGATGCTGAAGACCTTGGATCCCCATACTTCCTACATGTCGCCGGATGCATATATGGAGATGCAGGTCGAGACCAAGGGGAGCTTCGGAGGATTAGGCATTGAGATTACCATCCGGGACGGAAAATTAACCGTGGTCGCCCCCATTGATGGTACGCCTGCCGCCAGGGCGGGGATCAAAGCTTCAGATTGGATTGCCAAGGTAGAAGGGAAAATTACCAGGGATATGACGCTTATGGATGCAGTCAAGCTGATGAGGGGGCCTAAGGGAACTAAAGTCACCTTGACTATTATGCGAAAGGAATTTGACAAGCCAAAGGATTTTAGCATTATTCGCGACATTATCAAAATTAAGAATATATCTTATGAAATGCTGGAGGCTGATATTGGCTACTTAAAGATTAATCAATTTCAGGAGCGCTCGGATGACGAACTAAAGGAAGCGCTGGAGGAGTTGAATAAGCAGAACAAGAAAGCCCTGATACTGGACCTGAGGAACAATCCCGGAGGATTGTTGGATATGGCGGTAAGCGTAGCGGACATTTTCCTGGAAAAAGGGAAAATGGTGGTTTCCACCAAAGGCCGCGTCAAAAGCGCCAATAAAGATTATTATACACGCTCTCCCAAAGTGGACAGTTCTTCGCCGATGATCATTCTGGTTAATGCGGGAAGCGCCAGCGCCTCAGAGATTGTAGCCGGCGCGTTACAGGACTGGGGAAAAGCATTAATCTTAGGCGAAGGCACCTTTGGTAAAGGGTCCGTGCAGACGGTAATTCAACTGAACGATAATTCAGGTCTCAGGCTGACTACCGCTCGCTATTATACCCCTAAAGGACATTCTATCCATGCTAAAGGAATAGTCCCCGACATAGAAGTAGAAGAAGCTGTGATAACCAAGAAAAAGAACAAGGCCCATATAATCCGGGAAAAGGAATTGCTGGAACTGTGGGAAAAAGTGGAAGATAAGCCGTCAGAGAAACAGTCGGAGAAACAGTCGGAAAAAGAAGCGGAACCGGAAGCTGAGCCTAAAGACAACCCCTCAGAGAAACCTGAAGCCAAAGAGGAAGAAAAACCGGTGGATGTCCAGCTCCAACAAGCTATCCAGATTATTAAGGCTAATCTCATTCTCCAGGCTAAATCCTCTTAATTTAAGGAAAGATTCAGCAGGTAATATTAAGTAAATTCCTCCTCACCCCAGTCCTCTCCCAATGGGGAGAGGGAGTTTTTAACATCTGAGGGCTACTTGGTATTATTTGAATGTGGGCTAATATTAATGGTCATCTGACGAAAGAGCGGATATTCTCCTTGTTCACACGGCGTTTTCTCCCCTTGCTCCCGTCTCAATTCTAATCGCCTGATTAATGGTGGAGACGTAGATTTTTCCGTCGCCGCGCAGGCCGGTATGGGCGTTTTTCTCGATTACCTCTATCACTTCATCCACTATTCCATCACAGCAAACGATTTCTATTTTCACGTGCGGTACATAATCGACAAAATCTTGAATAACCCGATAAGGAGCATCCTTGCCCCGGCTTCTGCCGAAGCCGCGACAATCGACCGCGCTCATTCCGGTCAGGCCCTCTACTTTGTGAAGTTCCAGGGTGACCTGATTGAGCTTGTGCGGTTTGATATAAGCTTTAATCTCTTTCATTACTTAATCCTCCTTCAGTTGCCAAGGTTTTTTCCGGTTTGACGGCAAACCACTTATAAAGCGGGGGAATGACCAGCAGGGTAAGCATTGTCGAGGTTACCAGTCCTCCTATCACTACAGTGGCCAGGGGGCGCTGCACTTCACTTCCGGTTCCGAAGGGGATGAGCCCCAGCGCGGTGGTAATGGCGGTCATCAACACCGGCCTCAGACGCAAGGTCGCCCCGCGGACGGAGGCCTCCTCCAGCGCTAAACCGTCCTGCAACAGGTCATTTAAGTAGGTGACCAGCACCATACCGTTCTCCAGGGCGATACCGAAAAGCGCGATAAAACCCACCGACGACGGGACTGAGAGGTTCTGCCCCGTAAGCCACAAGGCCACCACACCGCCGACCAGCGCCAGGGGAATGTTCAATAAAATCAGAAGAGAGTTTTTAAGGGAATTGAAGTTGGTGAAAAGCAACAAAAAGATGATGGCCAAGGTGATCGGTACTACCACCGCCAGACGTTTATTGGCCTCCTGCTGCAAGCGGAACTGCCCGCCCCAGGTGACCAGATATCCAGGCGGTAGTTCCACCTGCCGGTCGATAGCCGCCTGGGCTTCCTCCACGAACGAGCCGATATCACGGCCGGTGACGTTGCATTGTACGGTGATGAACCTCTGGTTTTTTTCCCGCGTAATCTGACGCGGCCCCACTATTTCTTTAATATCGGCCAGTTGAACCAGGGG
>QIEW01000366.1 GCA_003230535.1 bacterium | reverse complement strand
TTGTATTTCGGGAATCCTTCCCGAAATGAATCCGCTGTTATCACGACATGGATCTGTTTCGGGAGGGACTCCCGAAACACGAGTGTCCAAATACGAGTGTCCAATATTCTTGCAATTCATTGATGTTGTTGGCGTTAGTCCTCTTTCTTGCAGGGCGGATTACGAGGTCTGAATATAGAGGATATAGTATAGATAGTGGTTGGGGCGTGGCAAACCGATTCCCCCTGAGGCCATTATAAACCCGCCCGCAGGGCGCTTTGTTCATAGTATAGGAAATTATAAATATCCCTCATAATTGAATTACTCTCCACAAACAGGTATGATTGATAAAGTCAATGCTAATGTAATCTTATTTTATGTCAAACCCAGGATTTAGGGAATAGCTGGACATGAGAGCCATCAGTGTGGATAATTTGTCTCGCTGGTTAGATAATATTGCCCAAGGAGTTTCGGTTTGGGTTCCTCAGGATATAGAGGGGACTCGTCTGTTAGCTCCTTACCATACCGGCGATGAAATAAGCTTGGGAGGACCTTGCCGCTTATCGGCAAAGGAGTTTGTCTTTCCAAAAACGGAGTACATGCTGCGCTTTGAATATCATAAATCGCCCGATGATCCGGAAAACGTAACGATTGATTTAAAATCGGCCATGGAGGCTCCCCGGACGATAGCATTTGGTATTACACCCTGTGATGTGCAGGGGATCAAGTTTTTGGACGAAGTATTTGCTTGGCAGGGTTCCGGAGTTGAGTCTTGCGGTCCCCAAGGCTATCAGGATCCATATTTTAAGGCGCGGCGGGCGAATTGTCTGTTGGTGGCTGTAAGCTGTTTGGAGCCGGATAACACCTGTTTTTGCCAGAGCATGGGGGGGAGTCCGGTAGAGGCTCCCGGGGCGGATTTGCTATTGACTAGGATAAACCATGAGTATGTAATCGAGGTGTTGACAAAGCGGGGGGGAGAGTTGATTGTGGAAACCCTCTGCCGCGAGTTGGATAAATCAGAAGCCGACGCGCTTGAGAGCGCCAAACGGAAGGCTGGAGAGCGGCAGGAACTTCTTTGGGGGCCGCAGGAAGTGGAGGATTTGGCTCCCAGGTTGGGAGAGGCATTTGAGCATCGGGACTGGAAGCCTATCTCTGCAAATTGTTATAGTTGTGGTATATGCACCTATTTGTGCCCGACTTGCCATTGCTTCAACATTGCGGATGAGGCTAGAGGATCTCAGGGCGGGCGAATGCGGTGCTGGGATACTTGCATGTTTCCTCTCTATTCTTTAGAGGCGAGCGGTCATAATCCACGGGAAGCCCTCATGAAGCGTTACCGGAACCGGATTGAGCATAAATTTAACTATTTGATTGCCAGCAAGCATGTTTTTGGATGCGTCGGCTGCGGTCGTTGTGTGCGTCATTGTCCGGCAGGTCTGGATCTGCGGCAGGTGGTTCTTCATTTCTTAAAGTTGGACCTTAAAGAAGTAACCACATAACAATCCAGGTTTAGGAGAATAGTAGTAGAGCGTTTCAATAAAATATAGACAAATAAATGTGTCATTTTTTTAGGTGGTGGCAGGTTCTCAAACCTGCCACTCTTCAGGCTGTCGGGTTTGAGAACCCAACAGCACATAAAAACTTATCTGCTTGTTTTATTGTAAATAAAAAATGGAAATTCCTATACGTTTTAAAATTAGTTTTTTAATTTACTTGGGCAGGGAATAAACAGAGAATAAATATGAGTAGCTATGCACAACCAATCTACCAGGGGCCGGGGGGTAATCCGTTTATGCCCTATCTGGCTACGACAATAGAGATTGTCCCCGAGACACCCAACATCAAATCCTTCCGCTTAGTAATCAATGATCCGGAGGCGAGGGCCAATTTCCACTTTGAGCCGGGTCAGGTAGCCCAAATCTCTTTATTTGGGATAGGGGAGGCGACTTTTGTAATCAATTCCTCGCCGTATGAGAACGACTACCTGCAATTTAGTATTATGAAAGCCGGCGAGGTGACCTCGGAGCTTCATGAGTTATCTTTAAGGTCACAGGTAGGGGTGAGAGGCCCTTTAGGGAACTGGTTCCCATATGATAAGATGGAGGGTAAGCATCTAGTATTTATTGGCGGCGGATTAGGTTTAGCCCCTCTGCGGCCGTTGATTTCTTATGTGCTGGCCAATAGAGACCGATACGGTGACCTGACGGTAATATATGGAGCCAGAACCCCCAACGATCTGTGCTATAAGGATGACCTGGCTGTTTGGAAGAGACAGGGCGGAATTCGAGTAGTACTCGCGATAGATCAACCGGCGCCAGGCTGGGAATATAAGGTTGGATTTGTCCCGGCGGTAGTAACGGAAGTGGCTCCAGCGCCGGAAAATGCGGTGGCGATCACTTGCGGCCCGCCCATCATGATAAAGTTTGTGTTACAAGCCTTAGAGAAGCTTGGTTTCGCCCCGGAACAGATATATACCACGCTGGAGCGCCGCATGAAATGTGGTTTAGGTTTATGCGGCCGCTGTAACATCGGTCCCCGCTATGTGTGTGTGGATGGCCCCGTCTTTTCGTTAGCCCAGCTTAAAGCCCTGCCAAACGAGCTGTAG
>QIEW01000436.1 GCA_003230535.1 bacterium | reverse complement strand
TATGTTACTATAATGGATGTAGGTCTTTTTGGGAGAAATCATGCCGGAGATAGCCACTCTTAGCGGAACTGGGGGAACCGGCGTATCTGTATTCGCCGGTAAGACCTCACGCTTTGTTAGATCGACCTGCTTAGCATCCTCATCCGACCCACAGGCAGACATAACAAAACAACAACATAACAAAACAGCGATTAGCTTTTGGGGACTGACCCGCGCTGCTGAAATGAAACGCATCTTGTTTTGTAATCCCAATATGTTATCAATATACAAATTACCGAAAACTCTCGCTATTGAAGCGACCAGCGGGAGCGTGTTTATGATCCCGAATTATTCGGGTTCAGGAGTGAAACAATTTGCCCTTGATAATTCCGGACAAGAAGGTCAGACCCACGAGGGGGAAGTAACTCAGCGCCGTTACAAAATCTTTAAGGTTTTCGGATAATATCAAGCTCCACCAGAGCAGTCCAAGACACAAGCCCAACAGGCTGTATAGTAGAATAAAAGGCAAGTAATAACTGAAGCTTAGAATGGCAATAAATAAAACTAATCCAACCCGCCATAGCTGGTAATACTTACCTTTTTTGTCCAGGTAGTAATCCGCGAAACGTACTCCTCTCTCAAAAATGTGCCCCAAAACCGACCTCCACTCAGTGCGTTGGAGGTAAGCGATCCTCAGGTCGGTATGACGGAGCAGCCTTTTGTGTTTAACCATGGCGTGCAGTATGCGGGTGTCATCATTGACCGTCTTGCCCCTAACCTGGGGAATGGACTGTAAAAATAAGTTTCGGGTGCAGAAAAAGCAGGTCATCCCCTTGGGCGCCCGGCCAAAATTATCTTGGTCAATCCACAGTTCCCGCCCCCAGTCATGCTGAGGATAGTAAGGAGCATAGATCTTCTTCCGGATTAGATAAAACAGGGTATCAAAAGGGCTGCGGTATTTATCCTCCCCCAGTTCCCCAGCCATAAGCGGCTGATAGTTGATCCGGGCTATCCTGGCCAGAATGTCCCTAGCCACAACCACCCGGGAATCCACAAACAACAGATTATCATAGCAGGCCTCTTTGGCGCCCCGCTCACGGGCGATTATCCGCCCCTGGTTTTTCTCCAGGTTGATCAGGCGCACGGGATAGCGTTCAGCTATTTTGAGGGTATCATCCTCCGAACCGTCATTGACCACCACCACATCAAAGTCTCCCGGTAAATAGTCCTGGCCGGCCAGGGCCTCCAGACACCGGGCAATGGTTTCTTGCCCATTATAAACGGGAACGATAACGGATATCTTCATCTGCTTCTCCGAGAGGGGAAAGTAGAGAACTTTTCACTGTATTATACCAAGTCTCAGATGTTAAAAACTCCCTCTCCCAATTGGGAGAGGGTTGGGGTGAGGGTGAATTTATAGTTTATTGTTTGAAAGCGGTTCGGTATTAGTCATCCGCCAAGGATTTCATTGACAATCAGTTGTGAGGGGCTGATCCCTTGGCAGGGTTCCCCTCCCCTTTTAAACTGCGGGTAATTCCGGTAAAAGTAGTTAATCCTTTCCCGGTTAAACTCCGCCAGATACACGTTTTCCCCTAAGCCTTCCTGCCGTTCGGTTTTCTTTCTCATTACCAGGCAGGGGACATCCAGATGATAACTCTCTTCCTGGATAGTGCCTCCATCAGTAATCACAAACCTACACCCCCGGAGTAGCTGCAAAAAATCAAAATAACCTTGGAGACGCCGGAGCTGGATTTGGGGATTATCCTCCAGTTTTTTGAGCAAAGACCACATTTCAAGCTGCTTTTGGGTGGGTTTGTGCATGAGAAAAATAAGCTTATACTTAGCGGAAATTTCCAGCAATACTTCTACCAGTTGCGTTAACCTATTCCTGGAATAGATGGTTTCCAGTCGGTGGGTAGTTACCAGCACATAATCCCCGGCGGAAATCTGAGGTTTGATATTTTGCGCCAGCGCGTAGCGGATGGTATCGGCGATGGTATTTCCCTTCACATTGACAATCTTGCCTTTGACCTTCATCCGCACCAGGTTATCGTAAGCCCACTGGGAGGGAGCAAAGAGGACGTCCGCCCGGTACATGGTAATCAGGCGAAAAAGCTCCTCTGGAAATGGGTGCCAGATATTGTAGCTTCGCAAACCCGCTTCAACATGGGCTACCCGGACACCGGCTCTTTTGGCCAAAAATAACGCCAGGAGGGTAGAAAGGGTATCCCCGTGAATTAGACAGATACCACCTTGACCCCTAAATAGCTGCCGCCGTACCCCTTTGGGCCGGAAAATGGCGGATAATCCCCATCTTAGAACCCAGCCCAGGGCCTCCTTTAAGGAGATTATATCCCCCTGGCCCCGGCGCAGGTAAACATCGGGTTGGCGCAGCCCAAACACCTTGACTAGCTCCCGGCTGATTTCGGCGTGCTGACCGGAGTCAATTAAATTATAAGCTGTTTTCCGTTTCTCCAGCTCTTTGAGGATAGGCGCCATTTTAATAAATTGAGCTTTAGTGCCGATAAAGATGTGAATCATGGCTTCTAAGTCCCTAACCCGAATAATTCGGGATCATAAACACGCTCTCCCGTTGGTCGCTTCCATAGCGGGAGTTTTCGGTAATTTGTATGAGCCATTTTGTTTTTTGACCGTTATTTTGTAAGCAACTGTATTCAAGTAACATTATCAATGTTTTGTGCTGTCGGGTCATCAGACCTGACTGCACAAAACCGGATGAACCAAAAAAACCACAAACGGTACTTTAAAATGTTCTAAGTCCCTAATTATTTAGAGCCTGATATTACTCTAGCCGCAAGTGCTGGCATAACCCCTGCTGTATTGTCGTCAATAATATTATCATACAATACGTCTCTTCTTGAAATTTTATCGCGACCAGAAGATCGGAGTTCCTTTCTATTTATTTTGATGATACAATTGTATCCGCCCAATTTGCCGGGCAAAACAGGTGGTTCTTCAGGCTTTCGAGGTGGTTTCCCCTCTTTGAAAAAGAGGGGTTAGGGGAGATTTAAATAACTCCATATTCCTTTAAGTGATTATCATATTGAAGCCCACACTTAAAAAATAAAATCCCCCTTAGTGCCCAATGCAGTTCACTTAAGCAAAATTGGCCTAGAAACGTTAGGAATTCAGGTGGTGGCAGGTTCTCAAACCTGCCACTCGTTTAGGCTGTCAGGTCTGAGGACCCGACAGCACAAGAAAACCGGAAGAACCAAAATACTCATTTGATGGCCAGATAATACCTCCTATATCATATATCACATAAGTTAGCTGGAATGACTTTGATCTTGCATTAATATGGGCCTGGCGCTAAACTAACTTAACTACCTGGATTATTCATAAATTCACGGTAAATATTAATGATGTTATTTGAATACAAGTAGTTATATAATAACGGTCAAAAAACAAAATGGCTCATACAAATTACCGAAAACTCCCGCTGTGGAAGCGACCAACGGGAGCGTGTTTATGATCCCGAATTATTCGGGACTACAACAGCTTATGTATATTAAGGCCGGAGTTTTGACGATCAGTGATAAGGGAGCTGCCGGGGAACGGGATGATCGGAGCGGCGCCCAAGTTAAGGAAATCCTGGGACATATTTCTGCGAAAGTGGTAAGTTACCAAATTGTGCCGGATGATAAGTCCCGCATCCAGCAAGCCCTGCTGGAGATGACCGATCAGTTGAAGCTTGATCTGGTGGTAACTACCGGCGGGACGGGGTTAGGTGTGCGCGATGTAACTCCTGAGGCTACTGCCGAACTCCTGGAGCGTACGATCCCGGGGATGGCTGAAGCCATGCGGTGGGAAGGTTTACAGAAAACCCCCCATGCCATGCTCTCCAGGGGTCTATGCGGCAGCCGGGGCGGCAGTCTTATCGTCAACCTTCCAGGCAGCCCGAAAGCCGTAGTCGAATGCCTGGAGGTAATTCTGCCCGCT
>QIEW01000122.1 GCA_003230535.1 bacterium | reverse complement strand
ACCCGCAAAATAGTTGTCGGAACCATTGACGAACTCAAAGTAGACCTGGAAAAGGCGTCCACGGCTGCGGTAGAGAAAATAAAAGGGGTTAAAGATAAACTTTGGGCCAGCCGCCGCCATAAAGATAAACCGCCGGAAGTACTGGAACCGCCAAAATCATCAGAAACACAAGATGAATAAATAGTCTGTAGCCTACTATATAGTACGCCTGGTAATAGCTGCCGGGGGAGTTGCGAACTTAGCGCACCTTCGGTGCGGGCTTTTACTGCTTTGTGGTGTCAGATTCTCGAATCTGACACCCTGATTAGCCGTCAGGTCTGAGGACCTGACGCCACAAGGAATGGAAATTCCTATACGTTCGAGTTAGCGCACCTCCGGTGCGGACTTTTCAGGTGGCGGCAGGTTCAGGAAAACTGCCGCTCGTTCAGACTGTCGGGTCTGAGGACCCGACAGCACATGGGGCTATATCTGCTTGTTTTGTTGGACAAAAAAAGGAAATTCCTATACGTTCAAGTTAAATAACCTGAGTTCGACATAAGATATTTAAGTAACTTATTGAAATAATATCGTTATCAGATCGCAGGTCAACCCTCCCACTTTAGTAAAGGGGGGGGTGTTTCCCTGGTCACTTTCGGCTTGAGACAAGCCGAAAGATCGATTTCTTGCAAAAGTCTCCAAAATGTCATTCCCGAGTGATTTTATCGGGAATCCAGATTGCGTAAAATCAGCAACTTATAGATTTCCGCTTTCGCTGGAATGACAATCTGAATGCAGTTTTGCAAGAGGCTCATACTATAATACATAAATATGAAGTAATCTGAGGAGAAACCAGATGGCGCGGGTATGTAGTGTTTGTGGTAAGGGAGTTCAATTCGGACATAAAGTAAGTCATGCCAATAATAAAACCAACCGGATGTGGCGACCTAATCTTCAAAAAGTGCGGGTGAATTTGGGGGGCGGCCGGCGGCGGGTGTATGTTTGCACTAGTTGCTTGTCCGCCGGACGAGTGCAAAAGGTTGCCTAGAATATCTATCTTTCTAATCTGTTATCGCTAAAACGGCCGTTCCGGTTGGCCATTGGTGGAGGCTCGTTTTCCTTGCCATACTCCCAGATAGGGAGCGCTGGCTCCGCTTATTTCCATGAAACTGATGCAGGCTATCCGGAAGCCTAATTCTATCTTCACCGGATAAGCGGAAAAATTTCTTAGAGCAAAGGTTAATACTCCTTGATAGTTGGGGGAGACGTAAGAAGTTTTGAGATATAGTCCACATCGAAAGAGGGTGGTACGGGTCCGCACATCGCCCAACAAACTGGAAGGCAGGTTTACCCACTCTATCGTCTGCGCCAACACTAACTCTTCGGGAGCTAAAGTATAGATGTGGTTTTGAGAGCTTCGGCTCAATATCAACTCTATGGGAGGGGTAATGCGTGAGGCTACCAGAAGTTCAGCGCCGCCCTTCAGCTTAAATATCTCCCCAAGTCGCAAATCAACCGTCGTCCCTTCCATCTTATCAAACTGCGCCTCACTCAAATGCTCAATAAGCGGCTTCCTGCTCACCTGACCGGCATTATCTTCTACCTCAACGCCCTGCTTGATTAACTCTCTAATTCGATCTACTCCTAAGATCATTCCCTTTTCTCCGAAATTTAATCCTAAAGCTCTTATCCATCTTCCGCAAACTTACCCCGGGCAAACCGGCAAAACCGCTTTATAGTCTGCGGGACTGTAGTGTCATTGTCATTCCGGACTTGATCCGGAATCTATGAAGTTAAGCTATGGATTCCTGCTTCCGCAAGAATGACAACTTATAACTACCCAACATTCTATTTTTGACTTGACAGTAGTATATTTATCAGACTGACCGGCAGTTCCAGCTAACTTTTAGAAATATTCTAAAGGTAAAATAACCCCCCATTTAATGTCGTCGCGCCGTCGCTTTTTTGTTCGTCTCTTGCTCAAATAGCGCTTCTTTTAACGCATTGGCCTGTATCTTTGCATCAATGGCGGCGCCCCTGGCAGTGTTGGCCGCCTCTTGAGCTTGAAGATAATTCCCGGTATTAATTAAAGATTTTGCCTGTGCCAACATATTTTCAGACTCCTTCAATAATTCTTCAATGGGAAGTTGTTTCTCTTGATCAGTTCTCGTTAATTCTGGAACAGCCGCTTGAGCTATTCTACGGGCAGTTCTAGCTTCAGCCAGCGCCATTTCAGCATCTTGTTTAGCTTTTCCTATATTAATTTCGGCGGAATCCTTTGCCTGTTCGGCTTTTGTTTTTGCTTTCCTAGCAGTTAAACGCGCTGTTTCATAGTCTTTGGCCGCCACTTCGGAGTGGGCCTTTTCCAGCAGTTTACAGGCGGCCTCATGTTCTTCGGCGGCATATAGATGAGCCTTGGCGGCGGCAGCAATATTTATAGCCGCCTTAGCTGCTTCAAGGTCTTCTTGTGGAGGTTTATCGCATCCCCAAAAGTAAACACAAGCTAATAATCCTAAAATTAACAGACAGCTCTTTTTGCCCTGCATTACTTATTTTCCCTACTATACGCATTAACCCATAGGAAATCTCATGATAAGGTTCTCACTGGAAAAAAGCTGTCACAGCGAAGTTTTGCAGACTATAAAGCACTTATTTATACGATACATGATCGCCATTTTCAGAGACAATAAACCGTCAGATCCGCTTTGTTCAAACATAAGAACTTAGCGCACCGCTGGTGCGGACTTTTCAGGTGGTAGGCAGGTTCAGGAAAACTGCCGCTCGTTCAGGCTGTCGGGTCTGAGTACCCGACAGCACATACTATCTTATGTCGAACTCACGTTATCTACTTGTTTTATTGTAAAAATGAAATTCCTATACGTTTAAATTATAAACATCGGCGCTTGATTATTTACTATGGATATTTATGAAAGCAAACACTGGCGGTTGCTAAGGTCGCGTCGGAAGCCGTTTTGTTACAAAGTAACATTTAGGTCGTAGCTATCTCCAGGTTGGGAACAATGGCTGGAATCTTGGTATCGGAGTTTTGAGGTTTGATTTTACCAGCGATCAGTTCCCTGACAGCAATAGCATATAAAGGTTCGGAAATGTCCGCAGGCACTAAAGGTTTAGCGCCTTTTTGGAGCTGCACTACTCGTTTAGATACCAGTAATGTGAAAATATATTTATTGCTAATATGTTCCATTTTTTACTCTTCAACCTCTCCTCTGTTCATAAATATTTATCTGATAAATGAACAAACCTAACAATCTTCTTCTAAGTAACTTCAAATGAGAAAAAGTTACTGTTAGGTTTGATTTCACCGCAAAAATCCTTAATCTGTTTTTAAAAAATGGCGGCGGATACTATCCGCTAATAATATATCAATCAAGCTTTAGAAGATATCTCAGTATTTGAAGATTTTTTCTGGTCTTTTGATTGGCTTTCCTGTTTTGATTTTTGACCATTATTCCCACCCTTTCGGGCATAATCGGTGACATACCAACCGGTACCCTTAAAATGAATGGCTGGAGCAGAGATAATCCTTTGAAGAGTTCCTCCGCATTCTTGGCAACTAGTTAAGGGAATATCTGAAAATTTTTGCATTACCTGGAACCGACCCTTACAATTCAAACAAGCATACTCATATATTGGCATCTGGGGGAAATACCCTCCTTTCGTTTAGCGCACTCAACGAAAGAGCGCTGGCATAACGTTTCCTAAATAACGTTAACTCCAAAATGTCATTGTGAGAAGCGACAGCGACGAAGCAACCTACTATTTTTGCAAGGTATTTTTAGATTGCTTCGCTCCGCTCGCAATGACTTGTTATTGCGATACTAATTAGGAATCGATCTGCTAGCATTACATAAGCTATCCAACCTTCCGTAAAATATGAAAACTAAAAAACATTTTTCCAGTAACGATCAAACTTTG
>QIEW01000060.1 GCA_003230535.1 bacterium | reverse complement strand
CTGTACTTCAATCTATGGTGGGGAGTTATGGTCTTACGCCATACTTTGTATTTACAGGTTACCGGTCGGATACGAAGGAACTCACCGCGGCAATGGATATTTCGGTTCTACCTTCCTTTACGGAAGGATTTGGCCGCGGCAATGTCGAGGCAATGGCCCATGGTAAACCGGTTATCTCTACCCTAGTGGGGGGAATACCGGAGGTGGTGGATGACGGGGTCACCGGATATCTGATTAACCCGGGAGATGAGCAGGCATTGGCCGAGAAACTTATGCTCCTGGTAGGAAACAAGTCCCTCAGAGAAAAATTGGGGCAACAGGGCTGGAGGAAAGCCAAACAAAAATTCTCCCAACAAAAGCAGGTAGACAAAATAGAAAGCTTATACCAGGAATTACTGGATAAGACCGCCGTATAAGTATCAAAATTGAAGCGCTAATCATTTGTATCATTAAACATAATTGCTCCCATAACGGGAATAGCTTCCATTACCGAAACTCCAAAACAAATTGAACGATACAAAGCAGCCGCAGAGCACATTATTCCCAGCGCGGACTATTATAGGATTGCTTGCTCCAGCAGGAACTGGTAGAATAGCGGATAATATGTCAGCAGATACGCGAGGTCGTACCAGTTACTTGACCGATAAATCTTTTACCATAAATTACAAGGGAGGTTTTATAACTCATGCCTATAGCGCCGCATGGTGGGATATTAGTTAATCGATTGGTAGTCGGAGAAGAGAAACGCCGTCTGGAACATAAGTTCGGATCAATGGAGCCGCTCCATCTTACGCACCGGGAAGTCTCTGATTTGGAAATGATCGCCGTCGGGGCATTCAGTCCATTAGAAGGATTTCTGTGTCGGAAAGATTATGATTCCGTAGTGGAACATAACCGGTTCCCGCATGGGCTTCCCTGGAGTATTCCCGTTACTTTGGGAGTTCCGAAAAAGGAAGCCGAACGCCACCGGCTGGGGGATAATATTGCTCTCTACGGTGAAGATGGCGATGCGTTGGGCGTGCTCCATTTAGAGGAGAAATGGATACCTGATAAGCAGCGGGAAGCCCAGGCGGTATTTCTCACTCAGGACTTGGCTCATCCCGGAGTGCAATATCTGATGAATATGGGAGAGGTCTGCTTAGGAGGAAAGATCAGCCTCATCAATCGGCCTAAAACTGAAAATACGTACGTAAAATATAAGCTTGACCCGGCAGAGACACGAGTTCTCATTAAGGAAAAAGGCTGGGAGCGGGTAGTAGCTTTCCAAACCAGAAACCCCGTCCACCGGGCACATGAATATATCCAGAAATGCGCCCTGGAGATGGTAGATGGACTATTGCTCCACCCACTGGTGGGGGCCACCAAAAAGGATGATATTCCCGCCGATGTCCGCATGGAGTGTTATAAAGTATTAATGGAACAATACTACCCCAAGGACAGAATAGTAATGTCGGTATTTCCGGCAGCCATGCGGTATGCCGGTCCACGCGAGGCGATCTTCCATGCCTTGGTGCGTAAAAATTACGGCTGCACCCACTTCATTGTGGGGCGGGATCATGCCGGAGTGGGCAACTACTATGGAACCTATGACGCCCAACTTATCTTTCATAATTTCGATCCGGAGGAAATAGAGATTACGCCGATGTTTTTTGAACATTCTTTTTACTGTAGGCGTTGCGATGGTATGGCCTCCAACAAAACCTGCCCCCACTCTGCCGAGGATAAAATCATCCTAAGCGGCACGGCAGTCCGCAAGATGCTGCGCGAAGGTATCGTTCCTCCCAAAGAGTTTACCCGACCTGAGATTGCCGAAATCCTGATTAACAGCATCAGGAAGATGGAAATCGGCATGGGACTATAATCTCCGGCTTATTCATAAAACCTGATTTTTAGGGAAACCCTTTTGGAAAAAGGGATTTAATTTAATAGTATATGAGCCTCTTGCAAAAGTCATTTTAAAAAAGTTAGCCATACTATATGCCAGGGCAGTGGCCCTAACACTACCCATATAGGGTAGGCCAGGGCCACCGCCCTGGCACTTTTGCAAGAGGCTCATAGGAAATCCCATTTTTGGGGTTCATTAAAACAATAAGATAAGATACCAGTAACCGTTCACGGGGTACCTGAAAAATCCCCCTTCTTGTGCTGTCGGGTCCTCAGACCTGACAGCCATTAGGGGAGGGCGCTTTGTTAAAGGGAACGTATTGGGGATAAAGTAATGCCCGGGATATTGTCCTTTGAGGCAAAAAGACCTATTCGTTCGTTAATTAATGGTTGACTGTACAGTGATCGTTAGTGTAATATCAACAGTAGCTTAAAGCTGGTTGTGTTATTTTTAGTTTCCATCCTTTTGCTTGGCGGAAAACTCTCGCTATGGAAGCGACCAGCTCCGAGCGCGTTTATGATTCCGAATTGTTCGGGTTAAGGAGATTATATGGCTGCCGATAAAGCGGTTCCCTGGAAAAAAGGGGCCAGGACAAAAGAGCAGGTGAGTTCTATCCTGGGCAGGCATTCACGGGAGCTGATGGATGAAATAAACTCCGAGATTGCTTTTTCCGCTAAAAAGATTTCTGAAAATCTGCTGACCGCTGTATTTCGGTCAATTTTCCGGGTGGAACGTTCTTGTGAGGC
>QIEW01000426.1 GCA_003230535.1 bacterium | reverse complement strand
TGCCCGCTCGATGTGCGAAAAATTCGGCGGGGACAGCTTAGAGGAGATGAGGCGTAATTACGCTGCTTATCTAAAACAAATAAGCGAATATTAAATGTTGAGTCGCGAAAGCGGGGGCAGGGGCAGGAATGACACTAAATGATTATTTCTAGCGTTTCCAGGCCAATTTGGCTTAAGTGAACCGTATTGGGATTAAGGGTGATTTAACAGAAGATTTCGATCTTTCGGCTGGTTCTCAAGCCGAAAGCGCTAAGAGCAACGGCTCCCTGTGGGGCTATTGTCCAAAGGGGGGAATCCCCATCAGATTGCTAAACGGTTTGCATATAAGCCGTAATCAACATATCAGGGTTGGCATAACACCAGCTTATCCCTTCTCCCAACCGGGCTTCCGTGATGTTTGGTAGCGCTCCTGTTCACTATAGATACAGCCGCAATAGGGTTGGCGATATAAGTCCCAGGTTTTAGAGAGCCTTACACCTTCCCTGAATCCTGACCTGAAATCTCGATAAAAGAATTTAATTCCTTCCCTTTCCCCGACTTTCTCCCCGATTTCTTTTATCAGTGCATGTTTTTGATAGATGCTGTAGAGGAGTGTGGTGCTGTAAGCTGAGAAGCCTCCCCTGGCCGCATATCCGGCAACAGCGCGCAACCTTATCCGGTAACAATATCGGCAACGTTCTTCCTCGCGGAATACTACCTGGCGCAAAAATTCTTTCAAGCCGTAGAAGCCCTCATAATATACCTTGGCGCCGGCAAGTCGAGCCCATTTTTGTACCGTCGACAACCGCCTGTTCCACTCTAAGTAAGGATGGATGTTAGGGTTATAGAACATCCCTTCCACCTCCAATCCCTCGCCGGATAGCTTCCGGAAGGGATAGCAAGCACAGGGAGCACAGCAAATGTGCATCAGCAGCCGCATCGGATTAATAAGGTTGTGTGAGACACAGGTTAAGAGACTTCCGTGGTTCTCCCAGCACCTGCTTCATAGCCAGAGGAATGTTTTCCAGAAGATCCGAAGATAACATTCCATGCTGTCCTTTCAACTCGGCGGTTATATCTCCCGCCAGGCCGTGAATATAGACGGCTGATGTCGCCGCATGCAGTCTCCGCATTCCTTGAGCAATAAATCCCGCGATCATACCGCATAATACATCCCCCGTACCGGCGGTAGCCATACCCGGATTGCCGGTAGGGTTAATATAAGCATTTCCTCTTGGATCGGCTATTACAGTTCGATCCCCTTTCAGTACCACATAGGTCTTGGCAACTTCCGCCGTCCGGCAGGCGGCTTCCAAGCGGTCTCCCTGGATATCCTTGATAGAGACGCCTAATAATCCGGCCATTTCTCCAGGGTGCGGGGTAAACAACAATCTAGCGCGCGTAAAAGGCAGGGAAGATAAGGACAATGCCCTGATAGCGTCCGCATCAATTACCGTAGGTAATTCCAAAGAAGATAAAAGCTCGTTAACCAATTTCTTGGTTTCAGGCGCTCGACCTAAACCCGGACCAATCGCCACTACATCCATAATTCTGGATAGTTCAATGAGTTCCCTTTCCGCCAACGGCGATATGGTATGCGCCGGAGTTTCCGGCATCGGCAGGCTCATTGCCTCGGTAGTCTTGGCCTCGATGATATGATGCACGCTATGTGGTACCGCCAGGGTTACTAAGCCCGCGCCGACCCTCAGCGCCGCCTTAGCCGCTAATACAGCCGCTCCGGTCTTCCCCGGCGAACCGGCAATTAGCAGCAGATGCCCATAGCTTCCCTTATGCGTGTTTGGTTTTCGCTTCCTAAAATGAGAGGCGATGTCTGCCTGGGTCAGCAAGTTTACTTTCAACGCATCATCTTCCAGAATAGACCTGGGAATACCGATATCAACCACTTCCACCTGACCGGCATGCTCCCGGCTAGGACCCATTATTAGCCCCAATTTGGGTAACCCGAAGGTGACGGTGAAATCGGCGTTGATACAGCTGCCCATTACTTCGCCGGTCTCTGAATTAAGACCGGTTGGTATATCCACGGCTACGACCCGACCGGGGGCAGCATTGACGGCCTGAATTACATCGAGGTAGAATGAACGGGGGTGGTTTTGGAGACCGGTGCCGAACATGGCGTCGACAATAATCTGGGATTGGTTTAGCTTGTCCTTAAGGAGAGGAAAATCGCTTTCCGTGGTCACCTCATTCACTTCGATTTCCATCATGAGAGCAATTTCAAGATTAGTCCTCGCCTTCACGTCCTTTTTGTCTGCCAGCAATATTACGGAGACATCCACTCGCCGGTTGTGTAAATGTCGGGCAATTACAATACCATCGCCGCCATTATTCCCCTTGCCGCAGACCACGCATATTCTTTTCCCGGTCAGCGGCCCGAAACGGCGTTCCAGGGCTAAGACCACTTGGATGCCGGCGTTTTCCATTAATATTGTTTCCGGTATGCCAACCTCCTGGATGGCATAATGATCAAGCTGCCGCATTTGCCAGCCGGTAACTACCTTCATCTCTTCTCCTCCCGATCCTCTTTGGTCTCCTGGATGATCTTTTCGCTCAGGTGACTGGGAACTTCTTCATAATGGGAAAATTCCATGGTAAATACTCCCCGGCCGCCGGTAAGAGAGCGCAAATCAGTAGCAT
>QIEW01000111.1 GCA_003230535.1 bacterium | reverse complement strand
AAGCTATATGTAAAAGCGCTTAAGTCTTGCTTTGCTGAATTGCAAACAATCAAGGCTGAGCATCAAACTGCTTTTGCGTAACATGAGTTACATAATTGTTCTATATCATATATAACATATTTTGTCATTAAATACCAACAAAAATGCACTTAACATCGGGAGAGTGTGCCAGTGATATAATAGAATCTGACATCTGTTTTGGTTACCTCAAATACGGCCCTGCTACCCGGAATAACGATGAATACGCCATAGTGGGTGACTTCTGGACATCCCGGGCCGAGATGCCCCCCTCAGGGGTGAGTAAATGCCAGGGTTTAAGTTTTGGCGACAACGCAGGCCATGTCTTGGGAGGTTACAACAAGAGCAGCAACTTCGAATACACCAAATCCACAAACAGTTGGGCTACAAGGGCCGCTATGCCAGCCAATAAGGCCGGCGCTGTGGGCTGGAGTATAAATGACGATACCGGTATCATCGCCGCCGGAAGCTCCGGCAGCTCTCATTCCGCCGCCACTTACAAGTACACCAAATCCGCAAACAGCTGGGTGACGAGAGCTGATATTATCTCACCCAGCCGAGGGTGCGCCGGTGGTTTTACCCTGCAAGGCAAGGGTTATATCTGCGGCGGCGGTACCAGCGTGACTAGCAATGGCTATGCCGCTGACGGCGGCGGCGTATACGATACGAACGAGTTTGACGATACCGCCGATAGCTGGACATCCCTGGCCGATACCCCCGATCCCTCACGGGCTGGATGCGGCGGCGGCGGCCTGATTGGGAAAGGATATTTGGTGGGAGGCTATTATAAGGACTGCGATGAATACGACCGTGCGGCCAATGTGTGGGCGAATAAGGCCGATATGCCCGCTGCACGCACCATGGCGGGAGTCTGCACCGGGTCGGATGATACTTTGTATACCATCGGGGGGTATACCTCCTCACCATTCGAGTTTTACACAACAGTATATGTGTTTGCCATGCCGCGGGCGCCCTGGACGGCTAATCTATCCCCGGCCCATGAGCAGACCGGCGTGTCCGTGGATGCCGATATTATGTTCGACATTCTGGATGAGACCGGCGTGGATCCCAATACGATCACGGTCAAGGTTGGGGATACCTATGCCGTTATTGACGGGGTATTCCAGCCGGGATTTACTGGGAGCATAACTATTTTTTTTTGATTTTTTCCAAAGCTTCTTTGGCTGCCCAGCGGACACGAGAATCGGGATCATATTGGAGAAGATCATCTTGTGGTTCAATTTGGGCAAGCTCTTCGGCAAGCTCTTCTAGTGGCTCAATTGCCCTGGCATCCCTAATCTCACCTAAAGCCCATGCTGCTTTCGCTCGGACACTCCCCCCCACCCCTCAATACAGGCTTCCAATCTCCTCCAGGGAACTTCCAATAATATTCATAGGCATTTCCGTCCTTTACTTGTTCTCGGATATACCCCTTATCCTTCAGCGCGGCAATCAGCGGTTCAACTGCTCTTGCGTCTTTGATCTTCCCTAAGACTTCTGCCGCTTTCCATCGGACATCCGGAGAATATTTAACCTTCAGCGCGGCAATCAGCGGTTCTACCGCCCTGACATCTTTGATCTTCCCTAAAGCTTCTGCTGCTTTCCGTCGTACCCACCGATCCTTATCCTTCATCGCCGCAATCAGCTGACCTATATCTATATTAATTAATTCGTCCCATTTTCTACTTGAAATCAAGTAAATGAATTTTTCGGCCTCATTAGAAGGTTCCCAGCCTATTTCATCTAATGCCCATACTGCTTCCTCCCGGACATCCAAATCCTTATCCTTCAGTACTGTAATCAGGGGTTTTACAGCCCTGGCATCCCCAATCATCCTCAAAGCCTGTGCCGCTTTCTCTCGGATATCCGAATCCTCATCCTTCAGCGCGGCAATCAGGGGATCTACCGCTCTGGCATCTCCAATCCACCCCAAAGCCTTTATCGCATTCTCTTGGATATCCGAATCCTTATCCTTCAGCGTGATAATCAGGGCCTCCACTGCTGGCACTCCAATCTTACCCAAAGCTTCTGCTGCTTCCTGTCGGACATACTCATTCTCATCCTTCATGGCGACAATCAAGGGTTCTACCGCCCTGGCATCCTTGATCTTCCCTAAAGCTTCTGCTGCTTTTCGTCGGACAGCCAAATCCCTATCCTTCAGTGCCATAATTAGGGGTTCAACTGCTCTGGGATCACCAATTCTCCCTAATGCTTCTGCTGCTGCTTCCTGTTGGTCATCCGAATACATATCATTCAAATCGTTAATCAATTTTTCTACTCGGTTATCTTGGGCATAACCCACCGCTGACAAACTCACCAGCACCACCAAACCGAGGCAAGCCATGCTCCTGCCCCATCTCCTTTGCTCATGTCTCTTGCTACTCATCCCACACTTCCTTTTAAGAATAAGCCACTGATTCATTAAGCGTGTTTTTCTTTATGCGAGGGTTTGTGTGGTTTGCGGTCTTGATAAACAAAATAACCGCCCACCCCTAGCACCAGAACCGTAATCAAGATGAAAAGCAAAGTTAAATCATCCATTTTTTTTTTTATTCTCCTTTATCCAACAAGGTGGCTATAACAAAACAACTTACGGTAGTTATCAAACCCCAGACAAGATACGCCAGAGCCGGGGTTCCCGAAGCCAGTCGGCCCAAAACCACAATAGCCAAGATCAATTTGCCTACATCAAACAGGGCCTTTGATAAGTTTTCCTTCTGCTTGTTGGTTAATCTCACTAACATAATATAACCGCTAAAACC
>QIEW01000344.1 GCA_003230535.1 bacterium | reverse complement strand
TTGTAAGCCATCCAGCCATGGGAGGCTTCATGGGCGGAGACAGCCAGCAGGACGGGCGGTATAATTATTGAGAGTTGCCGAATGGTTTGGTAAACATCTTCTGTCATTAGATGTGGCCTACCGGCTACCCAAGCGCTTTACTGCATCAGCTATCAGGTCGCCAACCTCCCATGTCCGCACGCCGCTGGAAGTGGACAAGTCCTTTATTTTACCGGAAGCCAACACTTCCATAATAGCCTGTTCTATCAAGCGGGAGGCCTTCTCTTCCCCCAAGTATTCCAGCATTAGCTGGCCTGCCGAGATAGCGGCCAGCGGGTTAATCACCCCCAGGCCGGTATATTTGGGCGCCGAACCATGAATAGGCTCAAACATCGACACTCCTTCAGGGTTGATATTCCCGGAAGCAGCTACTCCCATCCCGCCTTGTACCATTGCCCCCAGGTCGGTAATAATATCGCCGAACATGTTCTCCACTACGATCACATCAAACCACTCCGGATTTTTCACCATCCACATACAACAAGCGTCTACATAAGCATGCTCTTGTTTTATGCCGGGGTATTCCTTGCCAACCTCGGCAAATACCCGCGCCCACAAATCAAAGGCATAAGTCAGCACGTTGGCTTTATCGACCAGAGTAAGCTGCTTCTTCTTAGCGCGCTTGCGGGCCAGCTCATAAGCAAATCTTACGCAGCGCTCCACCCCTTTTCTGGTACAAATCATCTCCTGGACGGCGATCTCGTCAGGTGTGCCTACTTTAAACTGCCCGCCCGCACCGGCATACATGCCTTCCGTATTCTCCCGCACTACTACGAAATCTATCTCCTCCGGGCCCTTGTCTTTTATGGGCGTCCATACGCCAGGGTAGAGTTTTATCGGTCGGAGGTTGATATATTGATCCAGGCCAAAACGGATTTTTAGCAGGATACCGCGCTCTAAGATGCCCGGCGCCACATCCGGATGCCCGATTGAGCCCAAATAAATAGCGTCAAACTGCCGGAACTCGTCCAGCGCCGAGTTCGGTAGAACGTCGCCGGTACGCAAATAGCGATCGCCGCCGAAGTCATACTCGACTGTCTCATATTGAAAACCGGTGACCTCGGCCGCCGCCTGAACCACCTTCAGGCCCTCCCGGATTACCTCCGGCCCAATCCCATCCCCGGGCAATACCGCAATTTTGTGCATGCTAACTCCTCTGATTATTTATCTCTTTTATTAATCGCTTCTTTTTGTGGTTCCGGCAAAATTTCAAAAAGTTCATTTATTTTTTTAGGCTGAGAAATCATAACCTCCACAATAAATATTGACCAATTTAAAGAGTTCAATAGCGATTTCCGGATTGTCTTTTAAATCCATTACTCCAGGATGTACCGCATTATTTCCTGTCACCCGAACTATATCTAATGCCTGTTGAATTCTTTCAGGAAGCCCTTTTGAGACTAAACTACCAATATCTTCATTCAAATATTTCCCTTTTTCGCCAAGATGCTTACAAAGCTTTTGTATGCATAACCTTAATAATGCAGCCGCTCCTCTAGGGGACTTGCTAACAATTGACCGCGCCTCCTCATAATCCGGCCTAATTTCCTCAGGTAAATCTGGATTAGGCAGAGGAGCTATAGAAGCATCGGGATATAACATCTTGCTTTCATACCATATAGCATGTTGCCAACAGTGATGACAAGTAGAGTTCCATACTTCCGACGCCGCACCTAACTGTATTAGCCAGTTCTGTTTTGCATATGCGTTACAAAAAGGGCAATTGAATGCTTCTTTTTTAAATTCCGGTGGTGTATATGGCTGGTAATCCATAATCTTACTCCGGCAACTTGCCAGATACAAACTCCTTTACCTCTTTCGCTTTTTGCAGGGCTTCTTGGGTATCTTCCAGGAATGGCTTGATCCAACCCCCAGGATAACGCACTTCAACTCCATAGTCATTCAGAACAATCAATTGATCCCTTATGACTTCGAAGTCATTGTCCTTCTTCTTGACAAGCTCTAATAGGTATAGCAGGTTGTGTGTTTTTTCAAATTCAAAGTCATGTTGGGCTAGATAAGCTTTCAGGTACTTTTCCGCACTTTGTTGACAATGGAAACAGATAGTATCTGTTGTCGGGTCTTCAAATCCTATTAGACGCTCAGCAGTCAAAAGATCGCTCTCTGCCTTGGCTATCCACGTCCTGGTAATTTCCTTAAGCTTCATACAGCACGACCCCTTTATCCAAAATTTTTCTTATGAGCAAGGTTTTTTCATCCTCCAGCCTCTTTATCTCTTCCGGCGTATACCACAACACGTCCATGGGGCAGGGATAAGGATTGAACAGGCGATGAATTTCTCTGGCTCTTTTGTATCTTGGTTCTTCATTATCCCTGATTATGAGTAAATCAAGGTCGCTGTCTTTGGTGGGATTGCCATGAGCATAAGAACCGAACATTATCAGCTTTCGGGGATGAATATGATTTACAATTACTTTCTTTATAAAATCAATCTGTTGCGGTAATATTTTCATTTTAGCGCTTGCCTTTAGTAACATAATTCAGCAGACCTGCTGGAGAAATGGGGGGAATGCTCCGGCTTGATAGGTGGTGTTTTGGGTTATGTTTCTAATCAGGCCGCCGGATAAATCTATCTCCAGCACATCCCCGGTTACAATGGCCGCCGCCTGGGGGCACTCTAATATCGGCAGCCCGATATTGATCGAATTGCGATAGAAGATGCGGGCGAATGAAGCAGCGATCACAGCGGCTACACCCGTCCCCTTAATGCTTACCGGTGCATGCTCCCGCGATGAGCCGCAGCCAAAGTTCCAGCCGGCCACCAGGATGTCGCCGGGCTTAACCTTTCCGGCGAATGCTCCATCTATTCCCGCCATACAATGCCGCCCCAAGACGTTAGGGTCGATGGTGTTAAGATACTGCGCCGGAATAATCTCATCCGTATTTACATTGTCTCCATATTTATGGGTCTTACCTTTTATAATCATGCTTCCTCACCATTTTGTTCTGGTTGATCTTTTCCAGCGAGAAAATCTTTTAATAGTTCCTGGGCTCTTTCAAAATCTGTTTCATGTACAAAAACAGTTTTAGTAAAAAATCTGCCCTTAAGTCCCGGGAAAAGTGAACCCAGTCCCTCATTATCTACATAATACCTAAAAATTGCAAGTAGCAAAATATCACCCAAAAGGCCTTACTCACTCATGTTACGCAAAAGCAGTTTGATGCTCAGCTTTGATTGTTTGCAATTCAACAAAGCAAGACTTAAGCGCTTTTACATATAGCTTGGT
>QIEW01000194.1 GCA_003230535.1 bacterium | reverse complement strand
GCAATGACATTTAAACGTATGCTTTTTACTGAAACGCTATACTAGCACACGATTTTAGAGATAATTAAGATTATGGATCGAATATATTTATCGGTGGAGGTTAAATTTGCTGTTTGATAATTATCTGTCTGTATGGAACCATATATATGAAGCCACAAAAAGGCTTAAAGGCCAATTTATTCTTTTGGGGGATACTATTATTATGCTATGGAGTACTACTTATCTTCGTGACCAGCACCAGCCTTCCATCTCATATTCATTACCCATCCGAAACATGTAAGGTAATTGCAAAAACAATTTTCAAACTGACGCATATACCTTTATTTGCTATCTTAACCCTCTTGTTAGTGAAGGTTTTCAATGCCAAGACAAATTTTGTAACCCATAGATTATTGAAATATTACTCGTTGATATTTGGAATTTCTATGTTTTTTGCTGTATTAACTGAAGCTCTTCAATTTATAGGTCCCCGTAATGCCAATATTTTTGATCTTTTTCTGGATGGGCTGGGAAGCTTCATTGTCTTGATAATAATCTATCTGCGTTCCTCAGAAGATAGGGTGTAATACCATAGTAGCCCTTCAGATGTTAAAAACTCCCTCTCCCCATTGGGAGAGAGGGCTGGGGTGATGGGGGGGAATCCATGCCGATTTTAACTATCTGAAAATACTGAATTCCCGTTTGTGCGGGAATGGCATAACTATATATTTTCTGACTTTTTACGAGTTTATCATGCTTGAACAAAGAGAGAGGAAAAAATGTCCGAGGCGCTAACGGAAGCTCAGATCAAAGATAAATTAGTTAATTTCCTGGCGGAAAACTTTCTTTTAACCGATGAGGTTTCCCTTGGGAATAACGACTCCTTTATGGAAAATGGAATTTTGGATTCCACCGGAATTTTGGAGTTGATTGGGTTCGTGGAGGAAACTTTTTGTATTTCTGTCAAAGACGAGGAAATGTTACCGGAGAACCTTGATTCCATTCAAAATGTGTTGTCCTTTGTGAAGAGAAAGACAGGAATTTCCCCCTAAGGTTTCCTTAGCCGCCAACCCCGGAGGATTTATGCTGGTACACCATTTTTTAGAAAAGTCGGCGAAGAGATTCCCAGATAAAGAAGCGGTTGTCTATGGGAAACTGCGCCTCTCTTATCGGGAAATAGACCGACGAGCTAATCAACTGGGGAATTATTTGCTGGCGTCCGGCGTCCGCAAAGGGGATCGGGTGGCCTTAGTTCTGGATAATTCGGTTAATTATATTGTTACCTACTTTGCTATCCTTAAAATCGGGGGAATTACCGTAGCTCAAAACACCCAGAACAGCGCCTCTTATCTAGCTGAGGCTTTTGGCGACTCCCTGGTCAGAGCGGTGGTTACTCAGAATACCTTTGCCGGAAAGGTGCGGAAGGCAGCCGAAAACAACCCTTCGGTTACCAGCGTGGTACTGGCTGATTCCTCTGCTGCTTTTGATGATCTGAAGCGGATATCCGTAGGACGCTTTGCCGATATTTTTCATTCCATGTCGGCTGAACATCCCCCGGTACGGGTCATCGACGCTGATATAGCTTCTATTATTTATACCTCCGGAAGTACCGGTAAGCCCAGAGGGGCTGCTTTTTCTCACCTGAACCTGACCAGCAATACCAATTCCATTGTCGAATACCTGGAACTAACCCCATCGGATCGCATCCTGGTGGTTCTTCCTTTTTCCTATTGCTACGGTAAATCTCTTCTCCATACCCACTTCAAGGTAGGTGGGAGTGTGGTGATCAACAACCATTTTGCCTTTCCAAGAGTAGCGCTTGATGAGATGATCAAGGAAAGATGCACCGGCTTTTCCGGAGTTCCTTCCAATTTTTCCATGCTTTTGGAGAGAACGGATATCCGAAATCGCCAATTCCCTGATCTGCGTTATATTACCCAGGCTGGAGGGGCGATGGCCCCACAGACAATTAAGGAATTGAGGAAGGCTCTTCCCTTTCACACCCGGATATACATTATGTATGGTCAAACCGAGGCTTCCGCCCGCCTTTCTTATTTGGAGCCTGATAATTTGGAGCGGAAACTGGGTTCTATCGGAAAGGCCATTCCCAACGTGGAACTTGTGCTAAAAACTAAGGACGGTCGCCTTGCCAAGCCCGGTGAGGAGGGAGAAATTGTGGCCAGGGGATCCAATATCATGGCGGGCTACTGGGGGCAACCGGAAGAGACGGCCAAGGTACTCAAAGGGGATGGTTTGCATACCGGAGACCTGGCTAAAACCGATAAGGAAGGCTTCATCTATATCATTGGACGAACCAAAGATATGATCAAATGCGGGGCTAACCGGATAAGCGCCAAAGAAATAGAGGAGATACTTCTCTCTCATGAGCATATCCTGGAAGCGGCTGCTATTGGGGTGCCGGATCCAATCATGGGAGAGGCGATCAAAGCCTTTGTGGTCTTCAAAAATAACTCCCGCTTGAGTGAAAAGCAAATTATCCTGTTTTGTCGTCAGAGGATGGCGCTGTTTAAGGTTCCTAAGTATGTTGAATTTCTGTCCTCTCTTCCCAAAAACTCCTCCGGTAAGATCATGAAACATAGCATGTTTACGCATAGCATGTTTACGCATTTTTGACGGACGGGCTTGCCCTCCCCGCCTGCTTCTTGGTTGCGTAAACACCAACGCTTATGAAAGTGAGACCGCTCAGGTGAAAGATGAACTAAAAGATTTGCCTTCCCAAAGTTACCATGAGCCTACAACCGGTGATTTTTTATAAGTTTATGTGTGGAATTTGCGGCATTTTTAACTTTTCATCAGACAGACCTGTAAATCCTGAATTAATCAAGGATATGGTGGCTATCCAAAGACACCGGGGGCCTGACGAATTTTCTGTTTTTATAAATAATAATATTGGTTTGGGACATGCTCGCTTGAGTATTATTGATCTTTCCACCGGTTCTCAGCCTATCTCCAATGAGGATAAAAGTGTGTGGGTGGTTTTCAACGGAGAAATCTTCAATTACATTGAGCTGCGCAAAGACCTGAAAAAACGCGGACATCATTTTTATACAAAATCGGATACCGAAGTTTTGGTGCACCTGTATGAAGAATATAACACCGAATTCCTTAGCCGGTTAAATGGACAGTTTGCCTTTGCTATTTGGGATTCAAATAAACGGCAACTGATG
>QIEW01000476.1 GCA_003230535.1 bacterium | reverse complement strand
GATAACATCGCCCTGGAATTGTACCGAAATGCTCTGAACATATCCAGGGTCATGGAGTATAGGGGGGTCGGATAGAATTAAACAGCCCTGGCAGCTAGATAGTTAATTCTTGACTAATTTTACGCAAAAGTATAATATTGAGACCATTACCCAAAGGTATATGGTTGTTTACATCTTCCAGCCCGAGGGGGTTATGACCTCTTCTCGATTTAAGGCGATGTAGTATATATGAAACGGAAAAGCCGCTAGGAGAACAACACCTTCGCTGATTTACTACCCGTAACGATTAGGGAGGTCGGAGGCTTAAGTTGATAAAAAATACAATTATATTTGAACATTTGATCGAAAGCATGGAAGAGGGAGTTATTTTCTTCGATGCTGAAAATAAACTTGCCTTTTTTAATACCAGCGCTACCAAATTGATTCCTATAGACTTCGATAAACATATAGGGAATGAGTTGCTTGAATGTCATCTCCCTGAAAGCCATAACAAATTATTACGGATCATTAAAAGCTTTAAGGCTGACCGACATTCTAATTATCAGCATGTTAAGTTTCTCAAAGGCAAGTATTATGAGAATCAAATCTTGGCGGTAAGAAATGAGCAGAAAGAATATTTAGGGGTAATGCTTTTGGTTCGAGATGTTACCAAACGAGTAAAACTGGAGAATAGGATTAAAGCGTTGGCCATTAAGGATGGATTGACCGGCCTCTATAATTTGCGTCATTTCTATCAAGAATTAGAACGAGAGTTGGCTCGTTCCCGGCGCAAGAAAACCCCCTACCTGTCATTACTCTTTTTTGATATTGACAATTTCAAGGAATACAATGACTTATATGGCCACAAGGAGGGAGATAAAGTCATTAAAAAGGTGGCTGAAATTGCGGCCAGTTCCACCCGGAGGGATGTGGATTCTGTCTTCAGGTATGGGGGTGATGAATTTGCCGTGATCTTGCCTGATACTGGAAAAGATGACGCATCTATCGTTGCTAATAGACTGCGGGAAACATATGTCATGGAGAACTTGCACGACACCTCTTTATCGGTGGGAGTGATTTCCTATACTCACGGTATGGATGTAGATACTTTTGTAGAAAAGGCGGACCAGGCCATGTATTTGGCTAAGAATGCAGGTGGAAATAAAGTTTATGTGTTTGAAACTCAGGATAACGCATCGCCTTCTTCATAAGAAGTAAATAAGCGGCATCCCAACCCCAAAGAGACCAGATAAACAAATTGTCATTCCTGCGAAAGCAGGAATCCATAGGTTTTTTATCGGTCTGATATCCTGGTCAAGCCAGGAATGACAGACTTTATAAACCCAGTTATTTACAAAACGGTGCACTAGCCGCTTAGAGAGGAACGCTTAATGTCTAAATTTCTGCAAACTCCGGTAGCTCCATTTGAGGCAGAGAACCAGACAACTGTAGCTGATCTGGTATCTGCGATGGGCAAGACCGCTTTTCAAGCCAGGAATGTCGCTCAAGCTACCGGAATTTGGCAGCAGATGTGTCAAGAAAAAACTCTCATATTTTTTGGATTGGCCGGAGCCATGGTTCCTGCCGGTATGCGGCGGCTGGTCTCTTTACTTATAAAAGAGCGGTTGATCGATTGCGTGGTGTCTACCGGAGCCAATCTGCTTCATGATATACATGAGACTTTAGGTTATTACCATTGGCAGGGCTGCTCGAAAGTTGATGACGATGAATTATGCAAAGAAGATATAAACCGGATTTATGATGTATTTGCCGATGAAAAAGAATTTTTTAAAACTGATGTAGTGATTGAAGAATTTGCCAATAACCTGGATCAGGATCGGAGTTACACTACGCGGGAGTTTCTCTTTCTTTTGGGAAAACACCTGGGAGAGGCGGGCAAGACCGAAGGGATTTTAACCTTAGCCGCCCAATACGGCGTTCCTGTTTACTGTGCAGCTATAGGGGATTCTTCGATAGGTATTGCGATAGCGGAGGGACGCAAGAAGAAAAAAAACAGGCTGATGTTTGATATTATTCAGGATATAGTTGAGTTAGCCGACCTGGCCGGACAAATCACTCCTTCCGGCGTAATATATGTGGGTGGCGGAACCCCCAAGAATTTCATCCAACAGGCTGAAGTTACCGCTAAATATATGGGTTATCATTGCCTGGGTCATAAATATGCTATTCAGATTACCGCTGATGCGCCCCATTGGGGAGGGTTGTCGGGCTGCACTTTTGATGAAGGCAAGTCCTGGGGAAAAATCGCCCCTAAAGCTGAACAGGTAACGGTGTTCTCCGATGCGACTATCGCTCTGCCCCTCATAGTGACGGCTCTGTTACAGAATTTGTCCGACAGACCGAGGCGCAAAGTAATACCGAAGTTTGAGCTCGGCGGGCGGGAAATAAAAATAGCTAAAACCTAAAGTGGCCGGGATCTTACCTCATATACCAAGTTGCATTCAAAGATAAACTAATTATTTTTGATCTTTTTTGATGTTTCGGCTTGTCTCAAGCCGAAAGCGCTAAGGGTAGCGGCGCCTTGTTGGGTTTCGGCCTGAGACAGGCCGAAACATCTATATGAATCCACGACAAACATTGAATGTTATTTGAATACAGCTACTTACAAAATAACGGTCAAAAAACAAATTTTTCATACAAATTACCGAAAACTCCCGCTCTGGAAGCGACCAGCTCCGAGCGTGTTATAAATCCCGAATTATTCGAGACATCAGGTCTGCGAAAGAATTTCTCTGGCGATTAATTCCTGGAGGATGCCTTCCCGCAGCCCGTGATCGCATGTCCGGCAGACGGAATAGCCGAGTTTTTCCATTAGCCGCCACAGCAGCGCCGTTCCGGGGATAATCACATCGGCTCGCCCGGGTTCCAGGCCCAAAATTAACTGGCGTTGAGCATTTGTTTGGGACAGAAATGTCCGCTGAAGAGTTTCAATCCGGGTCTTACTGAGAAGGTAATTGTTTATTTTAGCCGGATCATAGACCGGCAGTTGCTGGTCTATGGCCGCCAATGTTGTAGGGGTGCCCGCGATACCGACCAGCTCCGGAGCATCTGTTTGGGGAAAATCCAGCGGCTCCAACTCGCGGTCAAGATAGCCGCATAGTTGCCGATACTCCGTCTCATGTGGCGGATCATGATGGAGAAAGCGCTCTTTGAGCTTTACCACCCCGATCCTCAGCCCCCAAAATTTAACCAGCCGCCCCTGTTCTGCCAGGATAAACTCTGTGCTTCCTCCTCCAATATCTATGACCAGTATCCGCCGGCTATCGGTTTTTAGCGCGCCTAACACGCCGCCTAAGGCCAATCGGGCCTCTTTCTCCGGGGGGATGACCTCCACCTCCAGGCCGGTATGCTCTTTTACCAGCTGGACAAACTCCACCCCGTTTACCGCTTCCCGCACCGCCGAAGTGGCCATCGTCAGCAGCTTATTTACCTTCAGACCGGCCGCTCTGCTGATAAAGTGCGTTAAGGTATTCAGTGTGCGCTCCATGGCTTCTCTGCGGAGCATACCTGATTGGTACAATCCCTCTCCTAAACGGGTAATTTCCTGGAGCTTAAACAGCTCCCGCCACCGACCTGACGCATCGGCCTGGACTATCAGGAGCCGCACGGTATTAGTGCCGATATCTATTGCCGCCAGTCTACGCATCTTGCCTCATTACCTCTTGGTTCTAAGTTTACTCCATAAGGATGCAATGGGATACGGGATATAACTTAAATCATTATTTTTTAAATGTGAAATTACTCTTTTGATTAAGATGAGAAAGGAAACCAAAAAGAAAAATACCCTTGGCAGGTGTGGATTTTTATCAGCCAACTTATTATTGGTTAGCTTAGCCAGCCACCCCGGAGGTATCCGAAACAACCCATAGCATGAAGTCAACAGGTTTAAATAAGTGGGGCTTACATCAAAGTAGTTTTTAGCATACACCTTCAGATTATCGTTAACCAGACCCTCAGCCTGAGCTTTTTTATAGAGGGCGGTGCCCGGGTAGAGGGTTAGAGAGTAAATATTTAATAAAACGGGCCGCTTGAGCCGAGCCAGAAGCTGGAGGGTCTCTTTCCGGTCGGCTGTGGTTTCCCAAGGGTTGTCCAGGATAATATCATAGCTGGGGATAACCAATTCGTTTTTATGTTCCGCCAACCAACCGGAAACCTCCACTATGCGATCCAAGTCCTGCTTACGGTTGTACAGTTGCAGGGTGTTTCTGCTTCCGGATTGGACGCCCAATCTTACCCGTTTTAAGCCCGCGGCTATCAAACACTCCAGCTTCTCTTTGGTCACCATATTGGGATTTATGCCGGTGATCACAAAGTTCAAGTTACCGCCCAGTTCCTTGAACTTTCCAGTGAATA
>QIEW01000326.1 GCA_003230535.1 bacterium | reverse complement strand
CAGGTATAGCAGGTACAATTGGGATCTAATGGTGAAGGGTCATTGGTATAGCGGGCGTGCTTGATGATTACCGGCCCGTTGCTGGTAAAGAAAGCGCCTGTGCGGCCATGTCTGGTGGGCATTGTACAATCAAACATATCCACTCCCAATGCCACACAGGTTAAGATATCTTCCGGCAAACCCACTCCCATCAAATACCGCGGCCGATCTTTGGGAAGGTTTACCACCGTATGGTCAACCAACTCATACATCAACGGCTTAGTTTCTCCCACGCTAAATCCACCCATTGCATAACCATCAAAACCTATCTCCACCAGCTCCTTAGCACACATTTCCCTCAAGTCCTTATGGGCGCCGCCTTGGACTATGCCGAACAGTCCGTTGTTATCCGGCTGTTTTGCCACATGGCTGCGCTTAGCCCACCGCAGAGTGAGTCCCACTGACGCCCGACAAGTCTCATGAGGTATCGGGTAGGCCAAACACTCATCCAATATCATTATAATATCCGCACCTAACGCCTCTTGAATATGGACGGCCTTTTCCGGAGTCAGAAAGCGCTTCGTACCGCCATCCAGGGGGGATTGAAATATTACCCCCTCTTCAGTGGCGCGGCAGAGACCGGCCAGGCTAAACAATTGATAGCCGCCGCTATCGGTGAGGATCGGTCGCTGCCAGTGCATGAACTGATGCAGGCCGCCTAATTCCCGGATCAGCTTGTGTCCGGGCCGCAAGGAAAGATGATAAGCATTGCCAAGGATAATTTGCGCCCCTAAACTCTCCAGTTCCTCCGGAGTGGTAGACTTTACGGTTCCTTGGGTGCCTACCGGCATAAATACCGGAGTGTCTATTTCCCCGTGCGGAGTGATGATTTTGCCTAAACGCGCTTGGGTAGAGGCGTCTTTCGATAACAGTCGGAATTCAAAGTTTTTCATAAAAATATACCAAGTGTGCCCCCTTGCCTTGATACCCGAATAATTCGGGATCATAAATAGCGGGAGTTTTCGGTGATTTGTATGAGCCATTTTGTTTTTTGACCGTTATTTTATAACTAGCTGTATTTAAATAACATCATTAATGTTTTCCGTGGATTTATGAATAAGCCGGGGATAGGGGGTTTACTACTATTACTGAAGTGTGGCGGTGTAATTTACAATATTAGCATGGCATCGCCGTAGCTGTAAAACCGGTAGCGCTCCTCTACGGCGACCCGATACGCTTCCATCGTCAGCTCATATCCTGCTAACGCCGCTACCAGCATCAGATTAGTCGAGCAAGGCAGGTGAAAGTTGGTAAGCAGGAAACAGGGGTTCTTAAATTGGTATCCAGGGTAAATGTATAGCTCTGTTTGGGCTGTCCCTGACCGCAGTCTTTGGGGTGCATAGGCGGCGCTCTCCAGTGTGCGTAAAGTACTGGTGCCCACCGCTACTACAGGTCGATTTTCTTTCCAGGCGGTTTCCACGGCAACAGCCGTCTCCTCCGGAATATGATAGCGTTCGGCGCAGAGATGATGTTCATGGATATTGCGGGTCTTTACCGGAAGAAAAGTGCCCGGCCCGATATGCAAAGTCAGGGTTACTATTTGCAGCCCGTTTTCTTCTAAGGTAGAGAGAAAACCGGGCGTAAAATGGAGTCCCGCAGTGGGAGCGGCCACCGCCCCTTCCTTCCGGGCATATACCGTTTGATAGCGCTCCCTATCGGGGCCGTTTTCCTGACCTGGTTTACGTTTAATATAGGGAGGCAAAGGCGTGTGACCTACGCTGGAGAGCAGTTCCATTATGTTACCTTCATATTCCAAGTATACCCGCCAAAATCCGTTCCGGCTGCGTTCCAGCAATCTTCCCTGGATATACTCCCCGATGCCAAACTGTGTTCCGGCCTTAGCCTTGCCGGATACCATAGCCTCCCAGAGATGCCCTTCCAGCGGACGCAGAAGCAGGAAATCCAACCTCCCTCCCGTAGGCTTTCTACCATAAAGCTTACCGGGAATAACTTTGGTGTCATTTAACGCCAGCACACTTGAAGATGGCAGATACTCCCCCAGCTCGCGGAAACGCCGATGTTCAATCGAACCATCGGATCGCCGCAACACTAAAAGCCGCGCCTCATCCCTGACGGGCGCCGGCTCCTGGGCAATCAGCCCGGGGGGGAGATTATATTGAAAATCTGAAAGCTGTCTAAAAGGAAGTGCCATAACAGATTATTTCCGTCCTAATAAATTTAGGATAACGGTAAGAATGATACTTATGATAATACAAGTAACCACAGGAAAGTAGAAACTAAAACTTTCTCTTTTTATATGAATATCGCCCGGCAGTCGTCCTAAACAGGGAATCTTGTGGGCGAAAAGCAAAACTCCCCCAATGACGGCCAGAACCACGCCGCATAGTATTAGAAATTTTCCTATACTATGGAGTTCCATAAAGCAGGTGCTAAGGCATTCGGAAGAACTAATACCAAGGTGCCATCAAACATACGGATATCACATAGATGTTTCAGTCTGTCTCAGGCCGAAACCCAACAGGGAGCCGCTACCCTTACCGCTAAAGATCAAAGATAATTAGTTTATCTTTGAATGCAACTTGGTATAAGAGGTGATCCGGCAGAACCTCCCCCAAGCAAAGACCTTTTGCTTAGAGAACGAGGCCCGAAAACTGTTTTAGTGTGTACGCTTAATGTTTTGGGATACGAATGTATCATACTATTATCCACTGCACCTGCTTATACCACTCTATCGTGTCCCTCAAACCCTCCTCAAAGGAAGTCTTGGCCCTAAATCCAAACTCCTTTTGGACGCGGGAAGTGTCCAGCATCCTTCTTGGCTGCCCATCCGGTTCTGAAGTATCCCAGACAATTTCCCCTTTGAAACCGGTTAATTTTACTATAAGTTCCACTAAGTTCTTTGTTGAGATTTCAAATCCTGCCCCCCAGGTTCACCGGGTCGGGTTGGTTGTATCTTTCGGCGGCCAGAAGAACTCCGGTTTCCCGTCACGGTAAAGCCTGTGAACAGCTTCCATCTCCGCCAGATCATAATCTTTGCTCCGGGGAACAAAAATATCCTTACAGCGTAGCCCTACAACGAGACGTGTAAATTTAACTTGTTGAATATATTAGACTTATGCGTTTTGGGTAGCCTAAAGCAAATCCAAGTAAAGTTCAATGTTATCAATGTGTTAGCAAGACAAGTCTCGTTGTAGGGCTAATTGACCTGAATCGGAGAGATCTCCATAGTGGAGTAGCAGCTTAACCTCAGGCAGATGCGGGTCCTTATATATATGGTCTATCCTGCCGGTATTAAATGTGCTGGCCTTTCGGATCAAGCCATGAACTTCATAACCCTTACCCAGCAAAAATTCAGCCAAGTAACTCCCATCCTGGCCGGTAATGCCGGTGATTAATGCGCTTCTCACCTGATAATCCCTCTTTATCTAGCGCTGCAAGCAAAGGGCTTTCTCGACCCCGCGCTCTATTTCTCATCCGTCCCCTATGGCTTCATTTGGAAGCTATTCACGCCAACAACTATACTGTATCATCCACGAACAAGTCAAGACTGGCTACGCCCCCTGCAGGGCTGTTTAATTCTATTTTATAGACACTACCTTTTGAATTTCTGTATAATGTAATTATTATCAAGTCATTATACAGGAGGTTAAGAT
>QIEW01000173.1 GCA_003230535.1 bacterium | reverse complement strand
AGCCGATCATTCTTTCCGGCTGGTGTCGGGCGGTACTGAAAGATATTGAGCTGTCATTGGAGATGACTAATGTGAAGCACTTAAATATCTCTATTTCAGTCTCCGATATTATGATCAAGGGAAAGTTCCAGGGACGCAGGAACCGTCAGGATATCTTGGCGATGTCTGCTGAAGCGTTGGACTACGCTAGGGATCGCGGCATCCAAACTTTGGGGATGAACGCAGAAGACGCCTCGCGGGCAGACATGAGCTACCTGATTGATTTTGCAGGAATGGCTAAGGAACATGGCGCCGATCGTGTCCGGTATTGTGATACTTTGGGATTTGACAGCCCGTTTTCGATCTATGAACGGATAAACACGTTAGCCAAGGCGGTACAGATACCCATCGAGGTGCATTGTCACAATGATTTGGGAATGGCGGTTGCCTGTTCGGTCGGCGGCGCTTTGGGAGCCGTAGATGCCGGGGTGGACGCTTATATCAACACTTGTGTTAACGGTATGGGAGAGCGGGCTGGAAACGCCGACCTGGTATCCACAATCCTGGCTGTGAGCAAAGCCAATGGGGTCAGAAAGCGGCACCTTCTGGATAAGAGGGTGGATCTCTCAAAAGCATGGCGAATTGGCAAGTATGCGGCCTATGCCTTCGGGTTGCCAATTTCGATTAACCAGGTGGCTATCGGCGCTAACGCTTTTACCCATGAGTCGGGTATTCATGCTGATGGGGTTATTAAGGACGCCCATAACTATGAATTGTACGATTTCCGGGAGTTAGGACGCGGCGAGCCGGAAATTGTGGAGACCGGACGTAAAATAACCACCGGTGAATATAGTGGTATCCGCGGGTTTCGCAACTTCTCCAATAAACTAATGATCAAGTTTAAAAATGAAGAGGAGGCGGTAAATATCCTGGAGTTGGCGCGCTATGCCAATGTGCATACCCAGAAGCAAATTACCGATCTTGAGTTACATTTTATTGCTGAATATCCAGAGATAGCTCGCAAGATCATGACGGTCACTCCACTGGCACTTGAGAACAACTGAATATGGGACGGACGCTTGCAGAAAAGATTTTGGGAGAACACTGCGACCGGAAAGTAGCCGCCGGAGAATTGATAGTTGTAGCGGTAGATTGGGTCATGGTACAAGACGGTACCGGCCCGCTGGCGGTGGAACAAATACGGAAATTAGGGAGGACCAAACCTAAAACACCCGGTCGCACCATTCTATTTCTTGACCACGCCGCTCCCAGCCCTCGGAGGGAGCTTTCCTGTGCTCACCAGGTTTTGCGTGAATTTGCTTGGAGCAGTGGGGCGATACTTTCTGAGATCAGCGAGGGGGTCTGCCATCAACGCCTGCTGGAAGATTATATCTCGCCTGGCGAAATCTTGGTGGGGGCTGATTCTCATACCTGCACCTCGGGAGCCTTAGGGGCTTTCGCTACCGGAATGGGTTCTACTGACGTGGCGGTAGCGATGGCTCTTGGCCGCACCTGGATGCGGGCGCCCGAGACCATAAAAATTGAAGTAGACGGACATTTCCCCAGGGGGGTCTACCCTAAAGACTTAATCCTGTATATTATCGGTCTTTTGGGCGCTGATGGGGCCACCTACCGGGCCCTGGAATTTTCAGGGGAGACCGTCTCGGCTTTAGAGTTGACCGATCGAGCTACCCTGTGCAATATGGCGGTAGAGGCGGGAGCCAAAACCGGGCTGGTAGCCGCCGATGAGGTCACCCAAAAGTATTTGACAAAACAAGGTCGCGGGGATAGCTTCCGTCCCCTGCAAGCCGACCCTGATGCTCATTACGAAAGAGTGGTTAATATAGATGCCGCCGCCCTCGAACCTACTATTTCCTTCCCCCATACCGTGGATAACACTAAACCTATTTCTCAGGCGGTGGGGAAGAAAATCGACCAGGTGTTTATCGGCACCTGCACCAATGGCCGCCTTAAAGATTTGGAGGTGGCTGCCCGGATAATAGAAGGGAAAATGATTCATCCACGCCTGCGCCTGGTGGTCACTCCGGCCTCGCGCACTGTTTACCTGGAGGCCCTAAAGCGCGGCTATCTTGGGATATTGGCGGAAGCGGGAGCCGCCGTTACTAATCCCGGTTGCGGCGCCTGTGTGGGAGTACACCAGGGCATCTTAGGTGACGGTGAAGTCTGTCTAACCACTCAGAACCGAAATTTTAAGGGTCGCATGGGTAACCCGGACGGGTCTATCTATTTGTGCTCCCCTGCGGTAGCCGCTTACTCCGCTATCTGTGGCGAGATCGCCGACCCGAGGGAGATTTTATGAAACTCACAGGTCGAGCATGGAAATTTGGAGACAGCATTAGCACAGACCTGATTGCCCCCGGTCGCTATTTCCATCTGCGGAGTAATTTGCCTGAGTTGGCCAAGCATGTTCTGGAAGATGCCCGGCTGGGATTTGCCGGAATGATAAGTCAGGGAGATTTTATTGTAGGAGGAGCGAATTTTGGCCTGGGCTCCTCGAGAGAGCATGCGCCGGCCATTATCAAATTGGCGGGAGTAGGCGCGGTGTTGGCTAAATCTTTTGCCCGTATTTTTTTTAGAAATGCAATAAACGTTGGTCTGCCGGTAATTACTTGTGATACTGAGGTTATTTCAGAAGGAGATGATCTGGAAGTAGATTTGGGGACCGGTAAAGTTTATGACC
>QIEW01000091.1 GCA_003230535.1 bacterium | reverse complement strand
CCGCCGCTATTTCATCTCATCAAATTTCAAACTGCCCCACTACCGTATTTTGCATTGACTTACTCTAAATATAACTATAAACTGAAAATGGATAGTTGAAACCATATTAATAAGGGACTTGGAAATATCCAAGATACCGTTTTAGGATTAATCGTAATGTTTTTTCTGTGGTGTCAGATTCTCAAATCTGACAGCCCTAATGGCGCGGCAGTCAGGTCTCCAGTACCTGACTGCACAAAATTTTCATACAAATCACCGAAAACATCCACTATGGAAGCGACCAACGGGAGCGTGTTATAAGTCCCGAATTATTCGGGAGATAGGAGGGAAGACGTGCTGGAGCTAATTACTAAAGGCGGGGTGTTGATGATTCCCATTGTCGGTTGTTCAGTGCTGGCTTTGGCTATTGTCATTGAGCGGTTCATCAATTTATCGGAGGCTAAAATCCATCCGCCCGAATTTGTGGGCCGTCTAAAGCAGCTTCTCCTTCAGAGGAAAGTTAATGATGCAATTGCTATTTGTTCTAATACGGCATCTTCTATCGCGCATGTTATCGAGGTGGGCATCCTCAAGCGACACCAGGAGCGGCAGCAGATCAAAGAGGCCATTGAGCAGACGGGAAAGGAGGAGGCCTCCCTGCTCCATAAAAATATGGGTACGCTATCCACTATCGCCACGATTTCCCCGCTGTTAGGTCTTTTGGGGACAGTAACCGGAATGATTAAGGTGTTCCGGGTCATCTCAGTAGAGGGAGTAGGCAACCCTTGGGCGTTAGCCGGAGGAATTTCTGAGGCCCTAATTACCACCGCAGCCGGATTAATTGTAGCCATCCCCAGTCTTATTGCTTATAATTATTTATATAAAAGAGCCAACCGCCTAGTGCTGAAGATGGAAAATACTTCCCTGGAATTACTGGAAATTTTAGTGGAAAATACACGGTCTAATACGGGGGGACAGACCGCCGACGCCGGTTCTCACATTTCCAAGTCCAAGCGGAGGTAAAACGATCATGGATTTTTCAGCCTATGAGGACCCGAAGCCGGAAATAAGTTTAGTGTCTCTGGTGGATGTGATTCTCCAGTTAGTGATCTTCTTTGCCCTGACTACTCATTTTGGTTTGCAGACCGGCCTGGATGTGCAGCTCCCCAAGGCCTCGCCCACTGAAGTGGAGCGGCCCGCCCAGTTGGCGGCTACGGTAACCAAAGAGGGCCGGATTTTTTTAGAAGACCGGGAGGTTCCCGTAGAGGAACTGAAAGCCGAGCTGGAGGAGAGGCTGCCCGCCAATCCTCAGCAGAGGCTGCTGGTTATTCGTGCGGATAGCGAGGCCAGGCATGGCCGGGTGGTAAAGGTTATGGATTTGGCTAAACAGGCCGGCTTTCACCGTTTAGCTATTGCCACCGAACCCGAGGGTTCCCAGTCCAAACCCAGAGGCAGCCCATGAGTGCGCTAAGTCTTGCATCTAAAATAGATATCACTCTTCCCAGGTCTGCTGTCGTTTCCATGGGCATACATATTGCCTTGCTGTTGCTCCTGCCCGGACTGGCTTATAAAGTGTCTCCGCCTCCCCGGACCCTCCTGGAGGTGGAGTTGTTCCGCCCCCCCTCCCTGACGCCGCCGCCCGCTCTGCCGGCCCCGTCGCCTCCCTCTGTGCCGGTTAAAAAAGCTAAACCCGCTCCGGCAAAGAAGGGGAGCCCAGGCTGGGATGTTCTGCCGACCTCTCTGGCGAAGGGGAAAGTAACTCAGCATCAGGGAGGCGCTCCTTTGCCGGAGGTAACCCTACCGTTGGAGACCGGTTTTGAAAAACCGAAACTCCCATTTTGGGTTGGAGGCGAACCGTTGCCGTTGAAGAAAGTTTTAGGACCCCAAACTTCAACTGTCCCTGAACTGGAGGCTCCGCCTGCCCCGTCGCTGCCCAGGCCGGAACTGGAAATTACCGCCCCTCAAATTAACAGTCCCGGGGTCGGCGCTACGGAAATACAAGAAGGAATATCGGAGATTACCTGGTCCGGCCCGCCCCGGCAGCCCTTACACAGACCCAGTATTCCCAGGTACAGTTCCCAGGTGGCTGGGGACGTACAACTTAAATTTTGGGTGGATGCGCGAGGGGCGGTTACCTCGGTGGATGTCCTCAAGAAGCTTGATGCCGAGCTTGAGCAACTGGCCATAGATTTCATGAGACGCTGGCGGTTTGAGCCTCTCCGGGCGGGCTACTCCGAGCCTAAGCCCAAAAAGCTCCAGTGGGGGGTAATTACTATCAGGTTTAAATTGGATTAACTCTAAGTGACTGTAAATAATTAACTCATCACATTTATAGATGTTTTAGATGTTTCGGCCTGTCTCAGGCCGAAACCAAAGCAGGGTGCCGCTGCTCTTAGCGCTTTCGGCTTGAGACAAGCCGAAAGATCCGAAATCGAAACCGATGAGTTATTTAAATACGACTCCTAAGTGGAGAGAAACCTTCTGAGGAATGGTTCTCCCCACTTACAAAACGAATAGGTAATAGGCGATGGCTAAAGATTATTATAAAGTTTTAGGTGTGGATAAATCCGCCTCCGAAGATAATATAAAAAAGGCATATCGGAAACTGGCTTTAAAATATCACCCTGACCGTAACTCCGGGAAAGAAGCTGAAGAAAGGTTCAAAGCAATAAACGAGGCTTACGCCGTATTGAGCGATCCCAAAAAAAG
>QIEW01000484.1 GCA_003230535.1 bacterium | reverse complement strand
CCGTGCAGCCGTCCAGTACCTTAGCTCCAGGAAACACCCCCATTTTACGCACCGCAGACCTGCGCCAATAAATATGCATCCCGAAGCTCATTACATAATTCATCAAGTCGTAAGCCGAAGCGATAGAGTCAAATACTCCCCTTACATACTTTTCTTTCTGCTTTCTGTTTTCCGGGCGGTTTATTTCTAATACTTTGTCTTTTAAGTCATATTTCCCCATTGATACTCTCTTCCCCCGAATAATCGGGATCATAAACACGCTCGGAGCTGGTCGCTTCCATAGGAATAGTTTTCGGTAATTTGTATGAGCCATTTTGTTTTTTGACCGTTATTCTATAAGTTTATGCGCTGTCGGGTTCTCAAACCCGACAGCTTGAATGAGTGGCAGGTTTGAGAACCTGCCACCACCTAAAATTTCCCCATTGGCACTCTCTTCCTGACAAACTATAATTTTAATATAGGGGAACTGCGACAGCGGAAAAGTGTTCTTCCAGCAACCGGTCATAACCAGCCACCGCCTGAGATGAAAGCTCAGGATCAGTTTTTACCGCTCTCTCCGCCACCTCCCGGCAATAACCACATTTCATACAGCAGGAGAGATTACAATCCCTATCAAAGAAAGCGGGCAGGAAATCCCCCAAAGCCTCATTGTCTATTACCAGCTCAACCCGGGGTATCCCAGGGTAATGCTTTTGGTGGAGACTATGGGAACAATTGGGCGGGGTAAGCAAGCGGGCCACATTTTGCGGGCTGCGCCGTTGGGCATACGCTGTGGCTGCCATCACAATCCAGGCGGTGGTTTCTGTTCGGCCGGAAAGCTTAAACTTAGCAAACCCTAATTCTTCATAATAATGGAGGTCTTCCGGTCTAATCCAGGGTGATTTGATTAACTCAACCGGAGAAGCTATTCTCTCACGGCTGCAAGAGATTACCGGATAATCAAAGGCCAGATCGCCATACCCCATCTGTGATGCGTGAGAGTTCAGGTTAGCATGGTAGCGGCGGTACGGGCAGCCAAACAGGCAGGCGTTATTTACAATTAATTGGGTATCGCCTCCAAACCCTTCCTGAAATTGACTGAGAAACTTAAAATTACGATTATATGCCTGCACCATGGCGATCTCGGAAACACCTAAATCCTGATAATAACGAGCCTGATCCAGACAGTCAATATGACTAAAGACAGAGGCCGCAATCCTAAACTGGGGGTAATTTCGAGCCGCCAGCTCTATTAAATAAGGAATAGAGATTGTCAGAGACTCTACCTTAAGCTCGGCCAGCCAATCCAATAGCCGGCGAATACGAACTAAATATTCCGGCTGATATTCTTGGTTGCCTAAACAGGAAGCATTCAGGATGTAGTTAAACTCAAAGCCAAGCCGATGGGCCAATTGGATATGGCGGGCAGCATCCGACTTGCTGACATCAGGGAGCGCCGCCGCCGGCCGGCCACCCCCAATTACTTCCCGGGGGAGCTTTCCATATACACTTTGCACCGGTAAGTCTACGAGACTGCCGAGCAGTGTGTCATCCCAATTAGTAGGGACATTCAGGCGCATACGGACACCTCCACCGCGGTGGAAATAAACTTTTCCAACTCCCCTCTGGCCAACTCCTCCGGGTACTGTTCCTTGGGGTGTTTCATGAAGTAGGCGGAGGCCCAGGTAAGCGGGCCGCTTATACGTTGATCTAAGGCTAACCTCAAGCACCGGATAGCGTCTATGCTCACTCCTGCCGAATTAGGCGAGTCCTCCACCGAAAGCTTTATTTCCACTTTCATGGGAACCTCCCCAAACCCGCGGCCTTCAATCCGTATTATGCAATGCTTATTATCCTGAAGCCAAGGCACATAGTCACTGGGGCCGATATGGATATCCTCGTCCTTTATCATATCTGAAAGTTGAGCTTGTACCGCTCTGGTCTTAGACTGCTTCTTTTGAGTCAGGCGGCCCCGATCCAACATATTCAAAAAGTCGGTATTACCGCCGAAGTTAAGTTGATAAGTATGATCAATTTTCATACCTCTGTCCTGAAATAATTTACCGACTACCCGATGCAGAATAGTAGCCCCGAGCTGGGATTTTATATCATCCCCGATAATCGGTAAGCCTCGGGCCCGAAATCTATCAGCCCATATTTCAGAGGAGGCGACAAATACCGGAATACAGTTAATAAAACCTACCCGCGCTTCCAATGCGGCTTGAGTATAAAAATGAGTAGCCCGAACCGAGCCTACCGGCAGAAAATTAAGCAACATCTGGGCTCTGCTCTTTTTGAGTTCCCTAACAACATCGACGGGTGGAATTTCCGCCGGCAGAAAACTGCGCCCTGTATCCGGATAATCTATCATATGAGCAGCCACCCCATCCATGATCGGCCCCATCTTTACCTCAACCGGCGGATTATAAATCTCCGTTTGGAACAAAGTTGTACAATTAGGCGGGGCAAAGATAGCCTCTGACAAGTCCCGGCCCACTTTACGCCGATCAATATCGAAGGCGGCTACTACTTCAATATCATCAGGTTTATAGCCTCCCAAATCATAGTGCATCAGCCCCCATGACGGTCCATTCTCCTGCCCGCGGTAGAAACTCATCCCCTGAACTAAAGCGCTAGCACAATTTCCTATTCCCGCAATAGCAATTCTGATTTTATCCATAAAAGTTAATTTTCATGATCACCCCAGTGAACAAAAACATCCAGAAACATCCTTTATATTGATGAACTCGTAAAAAATCAGAAAATATACAGTTGTGTCATTCCCGCGCAAACGGAAATCCAGCATTTTCAGATAGTTAAAATTGGCATGGATTCCCACTTTCGCGGTAATGACAACTTTTTACGAGGCCGTCTTGGTATACCCTCTATTTTCTGAAGGCAACGCTTCACGGTTTTAGGCCCATCTTGTTCGCGATAGTCCAGTTGAATCAGCCCCCGCTGGATTTCCATCCTCGCCAATCGTTTCACAAAAGCCGTCTTATCCACTTGCTCACAATCCCACAAGATATTCCCGGCCAGTCTGACCGAGCCTGCCCCGGAATGGGTAAGCCGTTCATTTTCCTCTTCCCCACAGCGCTCCGGCTTACATTTATCTTCCCGGCAACTCCACAAGTAAGCCAACCGCCGAGAGCCCCAAACCTGGTATTCAAAAATCAGTTCCTTAGGGAAATTGGCCCTTTGAGATAAAAACGCTTCATCCAGAGGAAACTCCCCTGGTAATGAAATTATTCCGGCCCCCCGCCTCCAGGCTAAATTCATTTGACCACTATTATATATGTTTAAGTAGCAAGAGGCAAGCTTTCTGTTACGCAGAGGAAACAATA
>QIEW01000191.1 GCA_003230535.1 bacterium | reverse complement strand
TAATATTTTTAGTCACAGGTGAAAATAAAGCCCACGTTGTAAAAGAAATAATAGAAGATAATAATACCCAGTTGCCGGCTTCCTTAGTTAATCCAAAGAATGGAGAAGTTCTTTTCTTATTGGATAAAAGCGCGGGTATGCTTTTGTCATAGCTGATAAATATTCAGCAGATTAGTCACGCCATGTTCTGTTAAGGGCAGTCCTAAAACAAGCGCTACTCGGTCTCCGGGTTTAAATCTATATTTCTCGATCAGGCGCTGCCGCACATTTGTAAGCAGGTCGTCCATTTGCTCAATAGGGGCCATGGTGTCGCTGGTCACCCCCCAATAGAGATTCATCCGGCGTTGAGTCGGAATTTTAGGGGTAAACGCAATTATAGGCGTCGCCGGCCGATATTTGGAAGCCGCCAGGGCGGTGTATCCGGACTGGCTGAAAGCCACGATCGCCCGGGCATTTACTTGGGCGGCGGCGGTTCGGGCGGCGTAGCAGACGGCATCCGCCGATGCGCCGCTATCGGATTGTCTGAGGGTGGGGAAACCGTCATTTTGCTTTAGAATATTCCGTTCGGTAGCGCTGATAATCTTGTTCATCATGGACAGAGCCTTTAGGGGATAAGCCCCCACCGAGGTTTCCGCCGAAAGCATCAGGGCGTCGCTGCCGTCATAAATAGCATTAGCTACATCCGTGGCCTCGGCCCGCGTAGGGCGAGGATTGCGCACCATACTCTCCAACATCTGGGTGGCGGTGATCACCAGCTTGCCGGCCCGATTAGCCCGGGCAATAATATCTTTCTGGAGGATCGGGAGACGTTCAACGGGCAGTTCCACCCCCAGATCGCCTCTGGCTACCATCACTCCATCAGCCGCCGCCAAAATCTCATCCAGATGTTTTATAGCTTGCGGCGTCTCCAGCTTGGCAATAATTGACGAGGGACTACCCAGACGCTCGAGCTCCCGGCGGACAGCAACCACATCTTCAGCGCTGCGGACAAAAGATACGGCGACATAGTCCACCCCCGCCTCTACCCCCAAGGCCAAATCGGCGATATCTTTCTCCGTCAATGCCGGCAAACTAAGCTCCGTATTGGGGAGATTGACCCCCTTGTGGTCACTGAGCAGTCCGCCGACAACAACATGACAGATAATATCCTCATCCGCCACTTGTTTAACCGACAGCGCTATATTGCCGTCATCTAACAAAATACGTGTTTGGGGACGTACTTCCTGAGGAAGACGGGGAAAGTTTACCGACACCGCCGACAGATCCCCCACTACCGGTCGAGTGGTTAATACAAACTCAGCATTCCGTTTAAGTTCTATCGGCGGCTGGCTGAAATAGCCGATACGTATTTTGGGTCCGGCCAGGTCCTGAATTATGGCTACCGGCTGGTTCAAACTCCCCGACAGACTGCGGATGAGCTTGATGGTTTTAAGATGTTCGCTGACCTTACCGTGGGAAAAATTCAAACGAGCGGCAGCCATTCCCCGCCGGATCAGTTTCTTTAGCCTGCCGGAAGTACAGCTAGCCGGGCCGATGGTACATATAGTCTTGGTTCTTTTCATATTACTCTATTCGGGAATTTGATTTGCCGGTCTAAAAACAAAGTTTTTATACAAATCACCAAAAACTTCCGCTATGGAAGCGACCAACGGGAGCATGTTATAAATCCCGAATTATTCGGGCATTACAGCTCACGCCAGCAGCGTCCGTCTCTTTGCATGAGTTCATCCGCTTCCTCAGGGCCCCAGGTTCCAGCCGCATAATTAGGGAAATCCTGGGGCGGGATACTTTCCCAGCGCTCAATGATCGGGTCCACTACCGACCACATGGCCTCTACTCCATCCTGGCGGGCAAACAGCGTCAGATCATCTTTGATGGCATCTATAATTAATCTTTCATACGGCAGGTGCATTTTGAAACTAAACGATTTTTCGTAATTAAACTCCATATTGACCGTATAGGGATGATTTTCCATGCCCGGATATTTGACGCTCAACTGGAGGCTTATTGCTTCCTGGGGCTGGATGGTTAGTATAAGGGCGTTAGGAGAAAGAATATCGCAGGTGCGGCCAAAAAGACGCAACGGCGGCTGCTTGAATTGTACGAAAATCTCCGTCAGTTGCCTGGCCAGGCGCTTACCGGTGCGGATGTAGAAAGGGACGCCGGCCCAGCGCCAGTTGTCGATGTAAAGCTTTGCCGCAAGATACGTCGGCGTATGCGAATTGCGGGAGACATTCTCCTCCTCCCGGTAAGCCGCCGCGGATTTATCTCTGAATCTGCCGTGACCATACTGCCCGCGGACGGTGTTATGATAGATATATTCCTCATCCATCGACCTAATCGTCTCGAATACTTTAACCTTTTCGTCACGGATGAGATCCGCTTCAAAGCCTACCGGCGGCTCCATCGCCACCAAAGCGATAAGCTGCATGATATGGTTTTGGACGATATCCCGCACCACGCCGGCCTGCTCATAAAAAACTCCCCGATGCCCCACTCCAATATCTTCTGCTACGGTTATCTGGATATGGTCAATATAGAGCCTGTTCCAGAGAGGTTCAAAAATACTATTGGCAAACCGGAAGAAAATAATGTTCTGGACAGTATCTTTTCCCAAATAATGATCTATGCGGTAGATTTGTTTCTCATCAAAATATTTTAAAACGAATTGATTCAACTTTGCCGCTGAAGCTCTATCCGTCCCAAAAGGCTTTTCCATGA
>QIEW01000316.1 GCA_003230535.1 bacterium | reverse complement strand
CCTCCTTTAGATTTGATTGATTACTATCATAAACTACATTATATCAATCTTAAAGGAGGATGCCCACCTTTTTCAACTGTTAATTCACATAATATATATACATGTACAAAATGTTATGATTTCCACGATTGTCGTACCGACTTATAATGAAAGTGAAAGCTTGCCGGTCCTGATCCGGAAGATTTTTAGCCTTGATCACCCGTTTCATATGATTGTGGTGGATGATAACTCTCCGGACGGCACCGGCGAGATAGCCGATCGTATAGCCAAAGAAAACTCCAGGGTAAAAGTAATTCATCGACCCAGCAAATTAGGGTTAGGCTCGGCTTATGTGCAAGGTTTTCATCTGGCTTTGAGTGAAGGTGCGGATTATATATTTGAGATGGATGCTGATCTATCCCATGACCCGGTATATCTTCCCCAGATGTTGGAGGAGCTGAAGACTTACGATCTTGTTATCGGCAGCCGCTATCTGCGGGGGGTGCGGGTTAATGATTGGCCTTTCCGGCGTCTGCTGATGAGTAAGCTGGCCAACCTATATGTCCAATTTGTGGTCCCTCTACCGATAGAGGACAGCACCGGCGGCTATCGGGGTTATCGGCGGGCCGTATTGGAGGCCATTGATTTAGATCGCGTCCGTTCGGACGGTTACGGCTTCCAGATTGAGCTTACTTATCTTACTCACAGGAAGGGGTTCCGGATTACAGAAATCCCGATTATGTTTTATGAGCGACGAGGTGGATACTCTAAAATTTCGCGCCGGATTGTTTGGGAGGCTTTGTGGCTGGTGCTAAAACTCCGCCTGGGACTAATAAGATAACAAAGGGGGCTTCCGCCGCACCATCAGCAATCCATAGCAACCACATTGATAATGTAAACAGCATGTTAGCCAACATTCATTTTTATAATTTCCTAACAGTTGAGCCTTTTGCAAAAGTCATTTTAAAGAAGTTAGCTATACTATATGTTGGGGCAGTGGCCCCAACACTACCCGTATAGGGTAGGCCAGGGCCACCGCCCTGGCACTTTTGCAAGAGGCTCAGTTATATTAAAGAGGCAATGACTCCATATCTAACCGAACTTAGAGTGTACTATAAAGACACGGATGCGGCAGGGGTGGTCTACTATGCAAATTATTTAAAATTTCTGGAGGTTGCCAGGACGGAATACCTCCGCGACTTGGGGCTGGCGGTAGAGGGATACTTAAGCCAAGGGATACAGTTTGCGGTGGTGGAGGTGCATGTGAAATATAAATCACCGGCTCGCTATGGAGAACTTCTCCAGATTAGCACCGAAGTGGAGGAGCTACGGGCGGCCAGTTTCACCCTTCGGCATACGGTATGGGCCGGGCGTCACGGACTCCAGCGCCTGGCGGTCTATGCCAGTACCAGGCTCGGCTGCATAAACTCCCAGCTTAAGCCCATGCGGTTGCCGGGGGAACTGCGAATCAAATTACAGGGGGAAATAACTATAACATAGATTTACAAGGTTCTTGCCCAAGACATCCATGAATTTAACTTGCTTTCTAAAAGACAAGGTGATAACCTTGAAAATGGGCTTATTTATGGAGGTAACTATCTATGGATACTAGAGATTCGGATGGCAAATTGAAAGGAGTTGTAAAAAATAGGGTGCAGGCGCTTAATCCGATAACAAAAAGGTGGGTAAAAATAGATACAACTACGGGTAGAATCGTGGGGCATAAAAAATCGCCAGAACCATATAAGCATATAAGGAAGTATAATAAGAAATAATGGTACAGAGACCCAGAGAATAAATGATCATTTGCCCCCTAACTACTGATGAATGTTCAAAACTGTTAGTTCCCCGCCCTCAAGAATGCTTTTTAATGACGGCCCTGCCTGAAAATACTTCCCAAAAATTATCAGAAGTATGGACATCAATTAAAGATACATGCAGTAGTTTATTCTTTGATGTAATCACGGCGGAAAACATTTCGGATAGCACAGATTTTTTGTGTAAAATTTGTAAGACTATCAGGTCAGTTTCTTTTGGAATTTCCCTCTATTTAGCTGAATTTGATATTAGCGCAGTCTCAAATATTTTTTTAGAAACAGGTCTAATGTTAGGTTTTGGCAAGAAGGTATATTTAATTATGGAGCAAGGCAATAAAATACCTTCTAATCTCTCAAGAACAGACTGTATATTATTCAATTCTATGAATGACTTGAATAATAAATTAAGGAAAAAGATTGAAAGTCTCTTGGAGCTACCCCGATATTATGTAAATACGGTGGGTGATATTGCTTTGGAAGCAAAAGACTATGAAAGAGCAGCTAGATATTATACTGAGGCCATATTAATTTCAAAGGATACAGAGGCAGAGTCTAAGCTAAAAGACATCTTAACCATACTAAGAAGGAAACGAGGAGGTACTGGATTAGAAAAAAGATTGAAGCAGGATATTGATGTGTTTTTAAGGAATTTACAAATTGCATCCTCATTAAGGGTAAGGTTATCGGGATATGGGAACCATGTCAAAAATAAAACTATATGACACTACTCTGCGGGATGGAGCCCAGCATGAAGGGATCTCCTTCTCAGTGGAAGACAAGTTGCGGATAACACAGCGCCTGGATGAGCTGGGCATCCACTATATTGAGGGTGGATGGCCTTCCGCCAATCCCAAGGACACCCGTTTTTTTCTCCGGGCGAAGGAACTGCGGCTTAACCATGCCAGGCTGGCGGCTTTCGGGAGCACCCGCCACCGCCGGTATAAAGCCGAAAAAGATCCTAACCTGCGCGCCTTACTTAAGGCTGAGACGCCGGTAGTAACCATCTTCGGTAAATCCTGGGATTTACATGTGACTGATGTGCTGGAGGTTACTCTGGAGGAGAATTTGGATCTGATATATAGCTCGGTTCAATTCCTGGTCTCCCGTGTGGAAGAAGTTATTTATGATGCGGAGCATTTCTTTGACGGTTACCGGGCTGATCCCGAATACGCTATCAAGACCTTGGAGGCGGCTCAGGCTGCCGGCGCCCATTGCCTGGCGCTGTGTGACAGCAATGGAGGGAGATTACCCGACCAAGTAGAAGATATCATTGAGCAAGTAAAATGCAAAATCTCCACTCCCTTGGGTATCCATGCCCATAATGATTCAGGCGTGGCGGTAGCCTCTTCTCTGTTAGCTATAAAGCATGGGGTGCATCACATCCAGGGCACCATAAACGGCTATGGCGAGCGTTGTGGAAACGCCGATCTCTGTGCCGTCATCCCCAATATTAAACTGAAGCTGAACCTGGATTGCATCACAGATGAACAGTTACGGCAGATGGCGGAGGTCTCCTGGTTTGTGAGCGAGTTGGCAAATATGCGGCATCAGTCCGGCCGTCCCTATGTGGGGGAGTCGGCTTTTACCCACAAAGGCGGGATACACATCAGCGCCGTGCTTAAAAATCCATTGGCCTATGAACATGTGCCGCCCGGGCTGATAGGTAATCGTCAGCGGATATTGGTTTCCGACCAGGCCGGTCAGGGGGCGATTGTGGGGAAAGCCGCCGAGTATAATATCGATCTTACCAAAGATGATCCCCAGACCAAAAAACTCCTGGAGGAATTGAAGCGGCTGGAGCATGACGGGTTCCAGTTTGAAGGGGCGGAGGGGTCTTATGAGCTGCTGCTGAAACGGGCGCTGGGGTTACATAAG
>QIEW01000165.1 GCA_003230535.1 bacterium | reverse complement strand
CGCTTCCCCGAAAACTGAAGGACCAAAGGATTATATTCTTTTATATTTTCAGGCATTCCTATCAAATAATTATTTTCTATCCGCAGATAGCGGATAGTGCAGCCGCCGTCCTCATCCCGCAGAGCCACAATTTTACCCACCAGCTTCGCCGGGGTTCGCTGATACGAATCAATACAGACCAACGATCCAGGTTCAATTACCGGCGACATGCTGCGACTCCCTTTTCGTACCCAAATACACCGGTAACGATAAGGATCGGTCGTCGATTTAACAGATCGCGCAAAGACCAAGGCATAATCCTCAATCTGCCTCCCATCAACATAAGTTGGGGAACCAGCGGCAATCTCTCCGGCAATAATAGGTATAGCCATATACTGACCAGATTCTACTCTGTCCCGGAGCTGGCGATCCCTCTTTAAGCTGGACACAATTTCCACCACCGGCTCATGTCTGTCACGAGAGACTTCCGGGGCCTCCATCAATTCGGTAATTTCTATCCCCAGACCGTTCGCAATTTTTAACAGAGTAAAATAAGTCGGGTTTTTGAGATCCTCATTTTCCATCTTGGAGAGATATTCTCTTTTTATCCCCGTTCGTTTCTCCAGCTCACTTTGCGAAATTCTTTTACACTCTCTAAACCATCTTATTCTTCGCCCAAGCATCCATTCTTCTCCTTTAGATACCTCCTTTAATTCCCCCATAAGGATCAGGCCATATGTTAAAGGATAAAAACACCTAAAACCATGGCGGACAATATTACCCTTACCGATAAAGCTGCTTCTGTTAAATCCCCCTTAATCCCTCTTTGTCAAAGGGGGAAATGAAATCCGTTAATTTATGGTTGACCCAGACACTAGTTCAGCAAAAAGCATACGTTAAAATGTCATTGCGAACGAAGTGAAGCAAGCTCGAATGTTGTGGGAAAACAAGGGATTGCTTCGCAGGAGTAGCACAGGAGTAGGGCGGTTCAAGCGAAGCGGAACCGCCAATAACATGCGCACCAGGATAGGCGGAACCGGCTTACGCCTTGTTCCGCCCTACTAACTACTGCCACCCATTCAGCCTGTCGGGTCTGAGGACCCGACAGCACATAAAATATGTTTGTGGTATCTTGTTGTTTTATTAGCCGCCGAAAAAATGGAAATTCCTATACTATACTATCAAGAAAACCAGCCACTGGAGATTGCTAATGCCGCGGCGGAATGCGCTTTGCTCTGATTCATTATACCACACATAATGACTATCGCCACACATTTTTGTATTATACCATACTAAATCGTATAATGACAGGCTAATATTATAGTTACATATATGTAATCCACCGCCTTAAATAACAGCGATAACTTTAACAAATAAATAGCTTTTCTTTATGTTTTGAGACAATTTAAATGGAATATATTTATTGCGCGCCAACTGGAAATAATCGAGGAATAATTACCTAGCCTTTGATTACGCCGATGGGTTTTAACTTGGCTACTTTAAGGGACAGACCAGCCTGCTGGACCACTGAAACCACCTGACCAACATCTTTGTATGCCTCAGGCATCTCTTCCTGGACGGTCCTTCTGCCTCCGGCCCGTAAAACAATTCCTTGCTCCTCCAGTTCCCGGTGGATTGCCCGACCTTTGGCGGCCCGGACAGCAGCGTGACGAGAAAGCAGTCTCCCCGCCCCATGGCAAGTGCTGGCAAAGCTCTCCTCTAATGCCTGGGGAGTACCTACCAACACATAAGAGTTGCGGCCCATATCCCCGGGGATAAGCACCGGCTGCCCTACCCCCCGGTAAATGGCCGGCACCTCAGGATGCTGCGCCGGATAAGCCCGGGTGGCCCCTTTCCTGTGCACCGCCAGTTTAATCTTTTTTCCGTCTACCCGGTGCTCTTCAATCTTAATGATGTTATGCGCCAAATCATATACCAGGGAAAAACCTAACTCCCGGGGAGTTAAATGAAGCTCTTTCTCCATGACCTGCCGGGCCCGATCCATCAGACACTGCCGATTGGCCCAGGCATAATTGGCCGCTGCCCGCATCGCGGCCAGGTAACGCCGGCCTTCCGGGGAAGAATATGGAGCGCAGGCCAGCTGTCGGTCGGGAAGCTCAATTTTATATTTAGAGACAACCCGATCCATAAGTTCTAAATAATCGGTGCAAATCTGATGTCCTAAGCCGCGCGAACCGGAATGAATCATCATGGTAATCTGTCCCTCAAACAGGCCGAAGGCTGAGGCTGCTTCCTTCTGGAAGATCTCCTCTACATATTGAATTTCCAGAAAATGATTTCCAGAGCCCAAGGTGCCCAGTTGGTTATACCCCCGTTCGGCGGCTTTCCGGCTTACAGCTTCAGGGTCTGCTCCCTCCAGACACCCTCCCGCTTCCGTATACTCCAAGCTCTCCCGGTCACCATAACCTTCCTCCACCGCCCAGCGCGCCCCCTTAAGAAAAACTTTTTTCTCCTGGGCCAAGGTGAGGCGAATACTCCCCCTTGAACCTACGCCGACCGGAATAGCGCCGTAGAGAGCATCCACCAGCCGGTTTAAGGTCGGCCAATCAAGGTCGCCTCTCTGCAAGTTGGTGCGCGCTAGGCGCACGCCGCAGTTTATATCGTAACCGGTGGCGCCGGGAGAAATAACCCCTTCGTCGAGGTCGGTAGCCACTACTCCCCCAATAGGCAGGCCATATCCAAAGTGGATGTCGGGCATCGCTAAGGATGCTCCTCGAACTCCGGGTAGCGCCGCTCCATTAGCCACCTGATCCAAGGATCTGTCTTCGATGATTTTCTTAAGGAGCCTCTCATCGCTGTATACTCGTCCCGGGACGCGCATCCAGGGCTTATAGCCCATAGGCAACTCCCAACAATATGGTGTGATCTTCCGAAGACCTTTCATAAGCACCTCCCACTATTTATCAAGTAACCGCCGCAGCCGGTTCTGTCTGTTTATGATGGGACAAAACTAACAGGTTACAGTTTACCCCTGGACAATCCGGCTGTCGTTTAAATATCTACAATAGCGCGTAACCTCCAACCGTCAGGGGACTCGGTTACCTCCAGGCAGTGGTAAGTCACTCCCTTAACCTGATAACGGAGCTGGTGACGGTCAGCGTCTATAGGCTCCCCCAGAAGCCGTCCTTCCAGATAAAACTCCCCCCAATTTGTTACCTCAACCCGATTAAATAACATCTCTCGGGTTTCATGCAGAAAAATAATCTCATTCAGCCAATTTACCAATAATCCGCCCCAATCATGTCCCACAGCCTTTACATTTATTTTGCCGGACGGAGAAACAAATTCCGCCTCCGCCAAGAGAGCAAATAATGCCTGAGCCGCCGTCTGGGCCAACTCCGGCAGCCCTTCCCCATAAGCTTCAATCCCCACATCGGCTGTGGTGGGAACCAGCCGATAACCCGATCTATACTTCATTGTCCAGCCTATACCTTCAGCCCAATTTTTTTAATAGGAGGTACTTGCAAAAGTCTCCAAAATGTCATTCCCGAGCGCTTTTATCGGGAATCCATAGGTTTTTAACCGGTCTGGATTCCTGGTCAAGCCAGGAATGACAAAGATCATATGTCCTTAAGTGAACTGCATTCCCCTTAATCCCCCTTTATTAAAGGGGGGCAGGGGGTTTTAAACCCGCAGGGAGGTGCGCTTTGTTCTAAAACCGGTTATTGAGGAAAATCTTTCCTTTATTTCCCTTATAATATGGGAGAGTTAGCGGTAAGAAAAGCTTATATCAGACCTCGTAATCCGCCCGGCAAGAGAGAGGACTAACGCCAACAACATCAATGAATTGCAAGAATATTGGACACTCGTGTTTGGACACTCGTGTTTGGACACTCGTGTTTCGGGAGTCCCTC
>QIEW01000169.1 GCA_003230535.1 bacterium | reverse complement strand
GCCGGTATCGGCTCTGCTGATAGCGCTGGTAGGCGCCGCTTTAGGATATCGGAGCCGGACCGCCAATACTTCCGCCGGATTTACGCTGAGCTTGGGGGTTATTTTCCTATATTACTCACTGTTTCGGGCGGGAGATTCATTAGCTGAGCTAGGTAAGCTGTCTCCTGTAATCGCGATGTGGGGTCCGAACTTTTTGTTGGCGCTGGTGGGGATATATTTAGTGCGAAAGAGCGCCCAAGGAGCCCCCATCCCATGGCTGGATTGGATGCCTGAGCTTTTGGAAAAGTTAAGCCGTGTCTTACGCCGGACACAATAATGTCCACTTAAAATATAAGGGGAGAAACAGTCTAAGTCCGACGATTTCTCCCCTATTTTTATGGATGAGTTACGCTCATACTAAGCAATTCGAACCTTCGGCAACTCGGTAACCGCTGTTTTGGTTAACAACTGGTGAGCTACCTCCGCCGCCTTCCTGCCGGAGAGCAGCATGCCACCGAAGGTCGGGCCCATGCGCGGCAGCCCATAAGTAGTGGATACCGCCATTCCAGCCACAATCAGGCCGGGGTACGCCTCGCCGGTATATTCCACCACCAGGTCTTCGGAAGACTCCGCATCCATGGCCCCCATCCCTTTGGCTTTAATCCGGCCGCGTGCTTCCAATGCTTTTACCAGCACGGCATCATGTCCGGTGGCATCTATCACTAATTTGGCCTGGGTAGAGATCGGATCCACGCAAGTAATCGCCCGCGGTAAGGCTGAAACCGGCGTCCAGTTTATTACCACTCCTGAGACCTTATCATTCTTGAGCACTATATCATCACACTTGGTCATATTGATTGTTTTGGCTCCAGCCTCACAGGCCGCGGCAATCAATTTCGAGCAGGCATGGGGGCCGTCAGCCACATACAGCCCTTCAGAGGCTGCCTTATAAGGGACGCCCAACTCATCCAACACTTTTTGGGCCGGCTCCCGCACCGTAAGCTTGTTCATCAAATACCCGCCGATCCAAAAACCGCCCCCCAGGTAGTTGTTGGCTTCAAATATGACTACCTTATGCCCGGCCCGCGCCAATTCTTTGGCCGCCATCAATCCGCTGGGGCCGGCTCCTATTATGGCCACATCAGATTCAATCAACTCATGCAGCTCCTTGGAAAATTCAGATATAATCGCCCGACTTATTTCTGCCTCTGAGACAGGATGAAAGATGCCCATCCTAACCACTCTCCTCTCTTTTTGTTAGCGGATAGTATCCGCCGCCATTTTTTAAAAACAGATTAAGGTTAAGGTATTTTTGCGGTGGAATCAAACCTTAGTAAGTGTAAATAATTAACTCATCACCTTTTATAGATGTTATAGATGTTTCGGCCTGTCTCAGGCCGAAACTACTAAGGGAGTACGCTACCCTTAAACCTTTCGGCTTGAGACAAGCCAAAAGATTGAGATCGATCGGAAGCCTTTTTATGAATTAAAAGTCAACATATATGATAAACTTATAACTTCCCGACCAATAACATTATTATTTAATCATGCACATTATATCTAGTCAAGTAAAATCACTCGACACATCTATGCCCCAACTACAGCTGTCGGGTTCTCAAACCCGACAGGCTGAATGAGTGGCAGGTTTGAGAACCTGCCACCACCTAAAAAATCCGCACCGATAGGTGCGCTAAGTTCACACATCTATGCCACAACCACAATATTTACCAACTTTTTCGGTACATAGATGACTTTTCGGATATGTTTCCCTTCTACATATTTCCTGATGCGGTCATCCTGAAGGGCCATGGTTTTGTGCTCTTCCGGGGCAGGGTTCGCTGATACTTCTATCCTGGCCCGAAGCTTACCGTTTACCTGGACTACCAGCGTAATTTTTTCGAGCATTACCAGATCGTCCTGATATTTCGGCCAAGGTTGCTCAAAAATGCCGGGGGGGTTACCCAGGCGTTCCCAAAGCTCCTCGGCGATATGCGGAACAAAAGGGGATAGAAGCAAGGCGACGCTGCCCAACGCCTCATGGACCACCGCTTGAGCCTCATCATCCGCAGCAGCCGGAGGTTCATAGAGGTAGAGAGCGTTTACCAGCTCCATAATGGCCGCAATGGCGGTATTAAAATGAAAACGGCGCTCGATATCTTCAGTAACTTTCTTTATGGTCCGATGAACCTGCCGCCTTAATTCCTTATTTTGAAGGTGTTTCAGAGTATTAGGCAGATCGAATTGTTTTGGCTGAATTAGAATAAAATCAAATTTCTCCAGCAGACGAAAGACCCGGCTCAAAAAACGGAAGGAGCCTTCCACCCCTTCCTCACTCCATTCCAAATCACGCTCCGGCGGGGAAGCAAACAGAGAAAACAGCCTCACGGTATCCGCCCCATATTCGGAGATCAAGTCATTGGGATCGACCACATTCCCTTTGGATTTGGACATTTTAGCCCCATCCTTGATGACCATCCCTTGAGTAAGCAGGGCTGAAAAAGGTTCGTCCAACTCCAAAAAACCTAAATCCCGCATGACCTTAGTGTAGAAACGGGCATAAAGCAGGTGGAGGATGGCATGTTCAATCCCGCCTACATATTGGTCTACCGGCAGCCAATAGGAAGCGGCCTTGGGGTCAAAGGGTCCGGCGGTATATTTGACGCAGGTAAAGCGGGCAAAATACCAGGATGACTCTACAAATGTATCCATGGTATCGGTATCGCGGGCCGCCCGGCCGCCGCACTTAGGACAAGTAGTATTGACAAAGTCTTCCATCTCCGGCAGGGGAGAATGCCCATCAGCCGGAAACTCTATCTTGGCAGGCAGAACCACCGGCAGATCAGCTTCGGATACCGGCAATGTTCCGCAACGTTCGCAATAGACGATAGGTATCGGCGCCCCCCAGTAGCGCTGACGCGAGATACCCCAGTCCCGCAAGCGATAGTTGACCTTCCTCTCCCCCCAACCTCGATTTTCCGTATACTCTATGATCGCCCCTTTGGCCTCTTCATTACCCATCCCTGAGAATATATCGGAGTTGACCAACACCCCTTCCCCTTCATGGGCGGCGGTCATGGTTTCCTCCTTCAGGGGCTCTCCCTGCGGCTGGATTACCACCTGTAAGGGAATACCATATTTTTTGGCAAATTCAAAGTCGCGCTGATCATGGGTCGGTACCGACATAATGGCGCCGGTGCCATATTCGGGAAGCACAAAGTTGGCCACCCAGATCGGTATCCGCTGGTTCGTATAAGGATTTATGGCATAGCGCCCCGCGGGATAACCAACCTTCTCCCGGTCAGCGGCAGTCCGGGTAATCCGGTCTACCTGGCGCTCGCCTTCGGCGAAAGCCAGGATTTCCTCCTCGTTCGGCTCCCCCCCCACCAACTCTCTAAGCAGGGGATGCTCGGGGGCCAGAATAACAAAGGTGGCTCCATAGATGGTGTCCGGACGAGTGGTAAAAATGCGAATTGGTTTATTAAACCCGATGACCGGAAAATCCACCTCTACGCCTTCACTTTTGCCGATCCAGTTCTTCTGCATAGTAATTACCCGCTCCGGCCAGCCGCTTCCGGCGGAAGCGTGAAGCTCATCACAAAACTTCAACAACTCGTCGGCATAGGCGGTAATCCGGAAAAACCACTGCTCCAGATCCTTCTGGACCACCGAAGTATCGCAGCGCCAGCAGCCTCCCCCTTCCACCTGCTCATTAGCCAGGACTGTTTTACAGGAAGGGCACCAGTTGAGCGGCGATTTTTTTTTATACACCAGTCCCCGCTCATACATCTTGATAAATATCAACTGCTCCCAGCGATAGTATTGGGGATCGGCGGTGGATAACTCTCTGGTCCAGTCGTAGCTGTAACCCATTCGTTGTAGCTGCCGGCGCATATAAGCTATGTTCTTTTGCGTCCAGCTTGCGGGATGGGTTCTATGCTTAATGGCCGCATTCTCGGCCGGTAGCCCAAAGGCATCCCACCCCATAGGATGCAGCACGTTATATCCCTGCATACGCTTATAGCGGGCAATCACGTCACCAATACAATAATTCCGCACATGGCCCATATGAATTCGGCCTGAAGGATACGGAAACATCTCCAGGAGATAATATTTAGGTTTATCCGGCGCCTCAGTTGCCTGGTAAGAGGCGTTCTCCTCCCAGTAGCGCTGCCATTTAAGTTCAATATTTTCCGGAGAATATTTGTTGCTCATTTCTGTCTTGCCCCCGGCAACTTTATGACCCGAATAATTCGGGATCATAAACACGCTCCCGTTGGTCGCTTCCGTAGCGGGAGTTTTCGGTGATTTGTACGGAAATTTTGTTTTTT
>QIEW01000190.1 GCA_003230535.1 bacterium | reverse complement strand
ACTTAAGAAGACTGGAGTTATTGGAATCCTTATCAGGGCTAAGTTAATGGGGAAACTGCCTTCATTAAAGGAGGCATTAGACAAATTGAGGGAGAAGGCAGGTTTTTGGATAAAAGAATCTCTTTATCAGGATGTGTTAGAAGAGGTGGGAGAAAAAGCTTGATAGGCAAGGGTAAATCTTGTCGATTGGCAGCAGTAGCGTTTTGCTTTATGAATAAATCAGGCACCGAAATTAATAATTAAGTAAGGATGGTGAAGCGTTTGTCTTATGTTTTAGGTTTGAAGTGTCGGGAGTGCGGCAGGGAATATGAGAAAGCCCCAATTTATGTCTGTGAGTATTGTTTCGGCCCGCTGGAGGTGGCCTATGACTACCAGGCTATCAGGGAAAGTATTTCCCGCGGGGCGATCGCCTCAAGGCCGCCTTCCATTTGGCGCTACCGGGAGTTTTTACCTATCGACGGCGACCCCACGGATGGGCTGTATTCCGGTTGTACCCCCTTGGTTCGGGCTGACCGGTTGGCGGAAGCGTTAGGGATGAAGGAGCTTTACGTCAAAGATGATTCTGTCTGTCATCCTACTTTCTCCTTTAAGGACCGGGTGGTAGCGATAGCGCTTTCCAAAGCCAAGGAGTTTGGTTTTGATACGGTCGGCTGCGCCTCCACCGGCAACCTGGGGAATGCGGTGGCCGCCCATGCCGCCCATGCCGGACTTAAAGGATACATTTTTATCCCCTCTGATTTGGAAATAGGGAAGGTGGTCGGTTCCCTGATCTATGCGCCGAATTTGGTGGCCGTGGAAGGGAATTATGACGAGGTGAATAGGCTCTGTTCCGAGGTGGCCTATCATTACAATTGGGCCTTTGTGAATATAAATATCCGGCCATATTATGCCGAGGGCTCCAAGACATATGGGTTTGAAATAGCCGAGCAGCTGGGCTGGAGGTATCCTAAGCATGTAGTGGTTCCCTCTGCTTCCGGGTCGCTGATTACTAAGATCCAAAAGGGATTTGAAGAATTACATCAGGTGGGGCTTATGGATGCTCCGCCCAAAACTAAGTTATACTCCGCTCAAGGTAAAGGCTGCGCTCCAATTGTTACGGCAATTAAGGACAATACCGATGTCATCCGGCCGGTAAAACCGGTCACTATCGCCAAATCGCTGGCCATCGGTAATCCGGCTGACGGCTATTATGCGGCTAGGGTAGCGCTTAAATCCGGCGGTTATGGGGAGGAAGCCACTAACGAGGAGATTATAGAGGGGATTAAGCTTCTGGCTCATACGGAGGGTATTTTCACTGAAACCGCCGGTGGAGTGACCATGGCGGTAGCTAAGAAACTCATTGAACAAGGTTATATCCCAAAAGATGAAGCAACAGTCATTTGTATTACTGGAAATGGTTTGAAAACTCATGAAGCTGTATTGCCCAATATTGGTCAGCCTAAGGAAATTGAGCCGACGCTGGCTTCGTTCGAAAAGATTATTATGGGAAAACAGTAAGGTGATAAATGTGCGTCTGTATGTATAAGCATCAGTAATATATGATAATTGATGGCTATATAGAGGAAAATTACTTCAGGTTTATTCTAACCCTATAAGGAGGTGAGCTACATTGCCAGTCAAAGTAAGAATACCTACCCCCCTTCAGAACTTGGTAGGCAACCAGAGTGATGTCTCTTGTGAGGCAAGCAATGTCGGGGAACTCATTAACAATCTGGATGCTTCATATCCCGGCATAAAAGCCAGAATCTGCGACGAAGGAGGCAGCATTCGTCGTTTTGTAAATATTTATAAGAACGGTGAAGATATCAGGTTTGCTGACGGTGAACAAACCTCCCTTGGCGATGGAGATGAAGTGTCGATTATACCGGCCATTGCCGGTGGTTATTAACCACTACAATGTAATTAGCGGGAACTGTTGCCGAATAAAATAAATACTCATAGAGCCTCTTGCAAAAGTGCTAGGGCGGTGGCCCTGGCATACCCCATATGGGTAGTGTTGGGGCCACTGCCCCAACATATAGTATGACTAACTTTTTTAAAATGACTTTTGCAAGAGGCTCCATAGTTAAAGAATTAAACGATTTTTTCTTTAATTGGCGTTAAATGGGTGGTGATTTATTTGTAGTTATATGGTAACATTTAAGGCAACGCAGTTGCATTATAAAAGTTGTTTTGTTGGAGTGGGTTAATTTCCCCCACGGTTTTTTAGTAAAGGTAGGTTTCTGAAACTGAAACGAATCTGGTTCAGGAAGCGATTGTCATGGTTTTGCTGAGACCTGGCGGAGGAAGGTTTTATAATGAAAAATAACATAGTAGTTGTCGGCATAGGGGGATTTGTTTTAGGGTTAGCCATGGGTTTGGCTATGCCTGGGTTGTTCTCTACCGGCACATCTCATGTCGCTGCTCCCCCCCCTGCTTCGCAACCATCATACGATGATGAGACTTACATGCGGGAGCAGTTCGAACATGCCATCAAGGAATATAGTGCCATAGTTGAGAAAGACCCGCAGAATATGGGAGCCTGGCAACAGTTAGGGGAACTATATTATGCGGCGGGTCAATATCAAGAGTCGGTGGATAGTTTTCAGAAAGTACTTGATAATGACCCTAAAAATATAGAAGTTTTGACTTATCTTGGGAACCTGAACTATGACTACCAGAAATTTACTGAAGCGATTTCATCCTATCAAAAAGTGTTGGATCAGGATCCTGCCATTACAGATGTCCGAGTGGATATGGCCACCGCTTATCGGCGCTCCAAACAAATTGATAAAGCGCTCGAGGAGCTTCATCGGGCAATTGCCGATAATCCCAAGCATCCTAATGCCCGGGTTAATTTGGGGATAGTGTTGCGGTTTGATAAGGAGGACTATGCCGGTGCGGTAACAGCCTGGATGGATTTTTTACGCCTGTTCCCGGACCATAGCGAAGTTCCTAGAATTAAAAAGATGGTGGAGGAAACAAAAGAACTGCTCAATTAGATTTTAACTGAAATTTTTATCTATGTTTACCGGTATTTTGTGCTGTCAGGTTCTGGAGACCTGACAGTCGCTTAGGCTGATGTCAGATTTGGGAATCTGACATCACAAGGCCGTTATCACCCTATCATGGTATATCTGCTTAGTACAGCGTTTCGTAAGTTATTAGGTTTATCCTATATCATTTTGTTATTCCTGCCCCTGCCTTCGCAGGGATAAACTTCAGCAGGAATGACAGACTTTATAAACTCAGTTATTTACAAAATGGTGTATTAATATGTTGAAATATCTTACGGCAGGAGAATCTCATGGCCCGCAGATTACGGCCATCGTACAAGGCATACCGGCGGGCTTACCTTTAGGGAAGGAGTTTATCGACCGGGAATTAGCCCGCAGGCAAGGCGGGTATGGCCGGGGCGGCCGGATGAAAATCGAACGCGATCAGGTAGTAATCAACGCCGGTGTGCGGGCAGGTGAGGCCTTGGGCAGCCCGATTGCTTTGATTATTGCTAACCGTGACTGGGTTAATTGGCAGAGAGTAATGTTTTCCGGGCCGGAGGCGGATATAAGCTCCCCTCTCGTTCGACCGAGACCCGGTCATGCGGATTTGGCGGGCGGGTTGAAATATAACCACCATGATCTGCGTAATGTTTTGGAGCGGGCATCAGCCAGAGAGACAGCCGCCAGAGTGGCTGTCGGCGCTGTCTGCAAACAGCTGCTTTCGGCCTTTAATATCCAGGCGCTGAGCTGGGTGGTGGAGATCGGCAGCGTAAAAACTCAACGCCGACAGCTTCCGACAGAGGAACTTTTCCGGCAGGCGGAAAGCTCTCCGGTACGCTGTCCGGATCCCGAAGCTAGTAAGCAAATGATGGCTTTGATTGATAAAGCCAATGAAACCGGCGATACTCTGGGCGGAGTTTTTGAAGTGATAGTTGTTAATCCTCCGGTAGGGTTGGGGAGTTTTGAGCAGTGGGATAGCAAGCTGGATGGCCGGCTGGCGCAGGGGTTAATGAGTATTCAGGCAATAAAGGGGGTTGAAGTAGGCGTGGGGTTCAGAGGAAGCCGTATGTTCGGCTCGCAGGTGCATGATGCTATAGCTTACTCAGAGGGAAAGAGGCGTTTTTATCGCTTGGGCAATCATGCCGGCGGTATCGAGGGCGGGATAACTAATGGTGAAAACATTGTCTTGCGGGCCGCGATGAAACCTATTCCTACGCTTCGCCGACCATTATCTTCGGTGGATATAACAACCAAAGAAGAGGTTGAGGCCAGTTATGAGCGCTCTGATATTTGCGCTGTACCTGCCGCCGCTGTGATTGGTGAAGCAGTGGTTGCTTATGAAATTGCCCGCTCGATGTGCGAAAAATTCGGCGGGGACAGCTTAGAGGAGATGAGGCGTAATTACGCTGCTTATCTAAAACAAATAAGCGAATACTGAATGTTGGGTTACCACAGTAGTGTCCGGTTAGATCCTTGCATAAGCCGCAAAATACCTTTTAGTCCTCTCTCCACCCAATGGGGGGAGAGTTAGAGTGAGGGGAAAAACCAGTCAAAACCTCCCCCTTGATTCTTGGGGGAGAGCAACAAGGGACTTTCTGTTTCAAACCTGCCGGAATTATTGATTTCTCCGGTATGCAAGAAGCTAACCGGATAACGCTGGGATTAAGGGGGATTTAACAGAAATTTCAGAGGTCAGCTTATTATTTTATAAATCTTCCACTAACCCCTCTTTTTCAAAGAGGGGAACTTGACCCATAATCTGATAAAGATATTATTTCAATAAGTTACTGCAATTATCTTTGTCGAACTCAGGTTTTAGTGCGGCGTTTCGTAAGTATTTAGGGTTATCCTGCATTATTTTGTCATTCCTGCCCCTGCCTTCGCAGGGACCCGAATAATTCGGGATCTTACATACGCTCCCGTTGGTCGCTTCCATAGCGGGAGTTTTCGGTAATTTGTATGAGCCATTTTGTTTTTTGACCGTTATTTTGTAATTAGCTGTATTCAAATAA
>QIEW01000246.1 GCA_003230535.1 bacterium | reverse complement strand
CCCGAATTATTCGGGGCTAAAGATACCCTGATACACCTGGAATTTATGTCGAACTCACGTTATTATAGAATATCATTAAAGCAGGAAACTTCATAACTCATGTTACGGCAAACTAAAATACTGACCAAGGTTCGGTGATTTTAACCGCAGAGAACGCAGAGGTTACAGAGAGTAGTCCTTCTGAACAATTGGTTTATCCTCCGCGCTCTCTGTGTCCTCCGCGGTTAATAATTTATGGTTTTGGTAGATTGTCAATCCTTGCGTAAGGTGAGTTCATAAATGAACCGCTATTGACCAGAGGAGTAAAGGATGGAGTTAGGCGTATGCGCCGTCCTTGATCAGGTGCCGGCATATAACGGCCCTTGTCTACAGGCTTTTTCTTTGGCGCGCAGCCTGAGAGACCGGGGGATAAACACTTTTTTTGTCGGATCTTCGCCGGTCGATCCGAATTTTGCCCCCTGTGTTCGGGGAGCGGTACTGGCGGAATATTTGCCCCCGGCTGCTTCCATTTACAAACCGGCCGCCGAGGTCTACCGAAATGGCGGGTGCTGGAAGTATTATGCGGAACTTTTTTGGAAATTGCGCCATAAATATCAGTTGGTGCACATTCATGGGATGCCGGATAATATCTATAGCTATTTTCCTTTGTTTAAAGCCCTGGGGAAAAAAGTTATTGTAAAGATGACCGGATTGGGTATTAATGATCCTCTGGCTATCGGCGGCGGTGACGGGGGATGGTGGAAGCTGCCGGCGGTAAGTCTGGCGGACCGGTTTGTGGCCACCTCCCAGGCATTAGCGGATGCTTACTGCAAAAGCCGGCTTTCGCCGCAAAAACTGATCCGCATCCATAACGGGGTGGATACGGAGCGTTTCCGTCCGGTATCACCGGGAAAAAAGAAACGTCTTAAAATTGAATTGGAACTTAACCCCGGGTTCAAAACCGTAATTTATGTCGGTACCCTTCAGAAAAGCAAAGGGTTGGACTTGTTGATTTCGGCCTGGGAAAAGGTGGTTACGGAATATCCCGAGGCGGAGTTGGCGCTGGTCGGTCCTTTGTGTTCTTTGTGCATTAAGTCTCAGATGCGGGAGCCTGAGTTTATCAAAAGCATAAATTCCAAGATCGGGCTCCATAAGATGGGTAAAAATTGGGTGCGGCTGGGGAGAAGGAAAACCCATATCCAACTGATGGGGCCTAAAGAGGATGTCTACAGGTATTTACAGGCGTCGGATATCTTTGTCTTTCCCTCCCGGAGTGAAGGGCTGCCGAATGCGTTATTGGAAGCTATGGCTTGTGGTTTGCCCAGCATCGCGGTTGACATCCCCCCGGTGCGACAAGATATAATTACTCGTCCCGGGGAGGAAGGGCTCATAGTCCCGCCCCAGACTGAAGAAATTGCGCATTCCATTATAAAACTCCTTAAGGATGAGAAACTGGCCCAAAATATAGGCAGCCAAGGAAGAAAACGGGTAGGCGGGCATTTTTCATTAGCTGAAACAGCGCGCCAATATGAGGAACTCTATAATGAACTTGTGAAAAGTAATTGAAGTATTATATATTTAGGAGTGAAATTATTAAAACGGGAAAATCTGAACCCGAGTAATTCTATAATAAACACGCTCGGAGCTGGTCGCTTCCACAGCGGGAGTTTTCGGTAATTTTTGCAAAAATTTTGTTTTTTGACCGTTATTTTGTAAGTAGCTGTATTTAAGTAACATCATTAATGTTTACCGCGGATTTATGAATAATCCGGGTGAAGAACCTAAATAGTAATTGAAACTGAGTAAAGGTGTTTATTTGTTGATGACACTAAGATGAACAGTGTAGACCTCATAACAGAAGATAAAAGTTTTATGCAAGAATATACCCTAAGCGAAATTACGAACAAAGTTGTTTGGGGAAATGCCTTAGCTTTACTTCCCCGGCTGGAAGCTGAATGCGCAGACATGGTATTTATAGATCCGCCGTATTTTTTGCAATTACCCAATAAAGAGTTGAGGCGCTGGAATGTCAAAACAGTGGTAGAGGGAGTCAATGACGAATGGGACAAATTCTCATCATTTCAGCAATACGACGAGTTTATTCAGAAATTACTCACCGAAGTAAAAAGAGTGATGAAACCCAAGGCGACCATTTGGGTTATCAGCACTTATCATAGTGTTTTTCGAATCGGAAAGATTATGCAGGATCTGGGGTTCTGGATACTTAATAATGTGATTTGGGTAAAAACCAATCCGATGCCCAACTGGTTAGGGGTAAGGTTTACCAATGCTACCGAAACCCTTATTTGGGCTGTCAAAGATAAATCGGCTAAAAAATACACATTTAATAAGGATAACGCAAAACTTTTTGGGCTTGGAAAAGTAGGAGCAAATGTATGGACCTTGCCGCTCTGCTCTGGAAAGGAGCGGCTTAAAGACAAAGAAGGTAAAAAATTACATTCCACCCAAAAACCTGCCGAGCTGCTCAAAAGAGTTATTCTGACGTCCACCAAGGAAGGTGATTTGATCCTGGATCCGGTAGCGGGAACCGGCACTACGGGCTGTGTTGCCAAAGCATTAGGCCGGAATTTTATTATGATTGAAGCCAACAGGAAATATGTACAGGGTATAGCAGAGAGATTTAACAATACACCTGCTGTTTATAATTTCACATAAGCAAGGAGGAGAAAACTTGAAGCATCGGGTAACTTTTATTCCGGGGTTTAGTTTGCTGTGTCTAATTTTACCTTTTGTCCGGAAAAATTCTTAATTTTCCCGACTTTTCACTATCTTCAACAAAAAATCAATCTAAATCTGATACCAAGTAACCCTCATACCAAGTTGCCATCAAATATGTAGATGTTTCTATAATAGGTTTTAACAATTTATTTTCAGTCTACTTATGTTAGAGTTTTTAAGTTGTGCAGAGAGTGGACGTTGGTGTTTC
>QIEW01000382.1 GCA_003230535.1 bacterium | reverse complement strand
TATTTATCAAAAGCCCCCTCATCCTAACCTTCTCCCCCAAGGGGAGAAGGAACTCTCTATCCATCAATTTAAAATGGACAGCGTACTAGAAGGAAGTGATAATTTCAGGTAATAATAGAAAATGAAACGAGTGTTAGTTGTGCTCACCCTCGGGTTGGGCTTTTTTTTTATTATGGGAGCTACCCCCTGGGAAAGTAAGGTAGCCTATGCTCAAGATCCTGATCCTAATGCAGCAATGAAAATTGGTTGGATAGAAGTTCAGGGGCAGCGGCGTATTGAAGAGGCCACCATTTTGGCCCAGGTCAAGACTAAGCCGGGAGATGGTTTTACCCCGGCCGCCATCCGCCAAGACATCCAGGCTATTTACGATACCGGCTTCTTTAAAGATGTCCAAGTGGATGTAGTAGGGTTAGAGGGTAAATTGAAGTTAACCTTTATTGTCACGGAAAAAGCTTCCCTTAAAGAGATCGAGATCGTAGGCGCGGATGAAGTAACTGAGGAGAAGGTCAGAGAGAAGCTGGATTTTAAGCTGAATACCATTGTGGATCAGAATGATATAAACCGAAATATAGCTAATATAAGGAAGTACTATGAGGAATCAGGCTTCTGGTTGGTTGAGGTAACGGCAGAGGAAGAGGAGGTTACCCCCGAATTGGTGAAACTAAAGTTTATTATCACTGAGGGGCCGGAAGTACAGATTACCCAAATCAGCTTCAAAGGGAACGATACCTTCACTGATGACGAACTTAAGGATGAAATGGAGACCTCTGAGTGGCAGTTCATTATCTCTTGGTTTACCTCCTCGGGATATTTAAAACGCGACGAGCTGAATCAGGATTTGGAGAGGCTGCTGGATTTCTATTACAATCAGGGTTATATAGAAGCCCAGATAGGCGAGCCTGATATTACTCTAAGTGATGATAAAACCAAACTTTACTTGGAAATCCCGGTTATCGAAGGGATACAGTACAAGGTAAAAAGCGTCGAGCTGGCGGGAAATCGGCTTTTTACCACCTCCCAGCTCATGGAGAAGGTCACCCTAAAGCCGGGGGGGGTATTTTCCCGGTCCCAGCTTCGGGAAAATATTGAACAAATTACCCAGACTTATGCCAAACAAGGCTATTTGCTGACTGAGGTCTATCCCACCACCCGCCGCCATCCGGAAACTGAGGATCTGGATCTGCTAGTCCATATTAACGAGGGGAAGCTTACTTATTCCCGGTGGATTGAGATTAAGGGGAATGAGAATACCCGGGATAAAGTTATTCGGCGGGAGCTGAAATTTGCCGAGGGGGATATATTAACCAGCACGGCCTTGCGGCGCAGCTATCAGAGATTAAATAACCTGGGGTTTTTCCAGGAGGTCAACCTGAAAACCAAGCCTACTGAAGAGGAAAATCAACTCGATATAGAGTTGAAGGTAAAGGAGCGTCCTACCGGACAATTTTCGGTGGGGGCGGGATGGAGTTCCGTAGATCAGCTGGTTGGGAATCTGGGTATCTCCCAGGGCAATTTATTTGGCCGGGGGCAGCGGCTATCACTATCAGGCACCTTCGGCCGCAAAACCACTACCTACAATCTTGGTTTTACAGAACCCTGGTTATTTGACACTCCTCTTACAGCCGGTTTTGATCTTTACTACCGCACCAGAAGGCGGTTGGAGTTTAAAGATTATAATATAAACCGTCGCGGCGGGCGTTTTTCATTTAGTTATCCCTTACGGGAGTACGCGCGCCTGTATTGGGGATATATGTATGAGCAGGTGGATGTCTCTGAGGTATCTGAAGATGCTCCTCTGATTATCAGAATGCGGGAAGGCGAAAGAAATACCAGTAAAGTGAATTTAGCCCTTGGCAGGGACTCAAGGGATAACCGTCTCCGACCGACGCGGGGGTCTAAGCACAGATTATCCTTCGAGTGGGCCGGCGGTCCTTTGGGCGGCGACAGCTATTTTACCCGGATCGTTGGGGAAAGCGGCTGGCATTTTCCAATATGGTGGAAGTTCGTGTTATCTATCCGGGGCATAATAGGTTATGAAACTAGTTACAACGGCCGGGAGGTCCCGGTAGAGGAGCTGTTTGCCTTAGGCGGAGACAATAGTGTCCGGGGATTTGAAAGTTGGTCTATTGGTCCGAGCATAGACGGGGAAGTAATCGGCGGCAACAAAGAGCTGATATTTAATGTGGAACTGCATTTCCCTCTGGTAGATCCGCTTACCGGACTTATCTTTTTTGATACTGGAGGAGCTTTTGGGGAACAAGAGTCTTTCCGCGCAAGCGGGATGCGGGAGGGAGCCGGCATAGGAGTGAGATTTTTTACTCCGGTGGGTCCGATTCGTTTAGATTGGGGGTATAAGCTTGATCGGCAAGAAGACGAGTCGAAATATGAATGGCATTTTGCCATTGGAACCTATTTTTAACCGGTTAAGATTACTGTGCTACAATCAGATTAGGAAAATTTCCGGCTAATGTTTTTAATATTATTATGATGCAAGTATAATACAGTGAACCTAGTTAGTAGGGCGGAACAAGGCGTAAGCCGGTTCCGCCTATCCTGGTGCGCATGTTGTTGGCGGTTCCGCTTCGCTTGAACCGCCCTACTCTTCTTCTGTTTTATTAAGGAGAAGCATACAATTAAATATATTCGATCTATAATCTTAATTATCTCACCTTACAGCGCGGAGGATAAACCAATTATTTTTCAATGAGTTGCAGAAGTACTACTCTCTGTGACCTCTGCGTTCTCTGCGGTTAAAATCACCGGGCCTTGGTCCGTATTTTAGTTTGCCGTAACATAATCTTAATTATCTCTTAAATCGTGTCTAGTGGCGTACTGAAAACATCTTTATCTATATTTATAGGAGGGTAGCATGAGGAAATACGCACTTTGGGGATTGATCGGGTTAACCATAGTTTTGGCGGCGGATTTAGCCTGGGCGGAGGGTTTGAAAATAGCGTATGTTGAAGGGCAGCGTATCCTGGATGAGTCAGAGGCCGGCCAGAAAATGAGGAAGGAGCTTGAAAAATTAATGCGCACAAAAGAGGTCAAGCTGAGAGAAATGGTCGCCGAGCTGAACAAATTAGATGAGGAGCTCACCCGCAGGCAGTTAGTGCTCTCAGGGGAAGGCAGAAAAAAAATTGAGGAGGAGCTTCAGCGTAAGGAACTGGAAATAAAGCGCTATCGGGAAGATTCGCTCTATACATTAAAGAAGTTCAGGCGTAATTCACTGAAAGAAGTAAACGATGCATCTATGAAGATCATTAAGAAGATCGGCAAGCAGGATAATTACAGCTTTATTTTTGAAGCCCGTGAGGCGAACATGTTGTATATGGACGCTGCCAACGACATTACTAATCGGGTAATTAAGCTTTACGATGAGGAATTTGAACGGGCGAAAAATAAATAATATTATCAGCTTGATTTTAAAGCATTCCATAATACAATACCCGCGGTTGGCGCCTGTATTTATTTGTTACGATAAATTTTGTGTTTCATTTTTGTAATTTAATGTGTATAATAAAAAAACCTGGAAGGTATTATTAACTTATAATGTTTCTTTCCAATCTTTTAATTAGTTGATATGCACGCTACATTAAGCAGGCTTGCTTCTCTGGTAAACGGGAAGTGTATTGGTGATAGAGATGTTGTCATTACCGGTTTACGTCCAATTCAAGAGGCGGGAGCCGGAGAAATTACATTTCTGGCTCATCCTCGCTATCAAGCGTTTCTCTCCAGCACACAAGCAGAAGCTATTATTCTTCCCATGAGCAGCCCGGAGTATAAAGGGCTCACAAAACCGATCATTAAAGTTGATAATCCCTACTTAGCTCTGGCAAAACTCATCGATTTTTTTTATCCCCGGGCTCTCCCTAGGGCAGGTGTGCATCCGCAGGCTGTGGTGGGCAAGAACCCCAAGTTAGGCCAAAATGTAAGTATTCAGGCCCAGGCGGCGCTGGGAGACGATATAGAGTTGGGGGATGGGGTGGTCGTCTATCCGGGAGTTTATATCGGGGATGGAGTAAGGATCGGTGCCCATTCTTCTATTTTCCCTCAGGTGGCTATCTACCCAGGCGTTCAGATTGGTCAGCGGGTTACTATTCACGCCGGCAGCGCCATTGGCAGTGACGGTTATGGCTATGTATTTGCGGACGGCTGCCACCATAAGATTCCTCAAGTAGGCCGCCTGCTGATTGAGGATGATGTAGAAATAGGGGCGAATGTAACCATTGATCGCGGCGCCTTGGGGGATACCGTCATTGGCCGGGGGACCAAAATTGATAACCTGGTTCAGATTGCCCACAATGTGGTGATTGGCGAGCATTCTCTGATTGTCTCCCAGACAGGTATTTCCGGCAGCGCTCAACTAGGCCGATATGTAGCGTTAGGCGGTCAGGTCGGGGTAGTAGGGCACATAAAGGTGGGAGAGGGAACCCGGGTAGCCGCTAAGGCCGGAATAAGTAAAGACATACCGCCTCATTCCACAATTGCGGGCATGGCAGGTATCCCGCATCGGAAGTGGAAGGAGTCGGAGGTTATCTTTCGCCGCCTGCCTAAGTTCCGGGCCAAAATAATGGAGTTGGAACAACGCCTTGCGGCTTTAGAACAAAAGGCGGGCCTGTTTCCGGCGGCTGGACCAGAAAAATAATAATTGGCCAAAGCTGAACAAAGACGCCCTGCGGGTGGATAAAATCCCCCCTGCCCCCCTTTGACAAAGGGGGATTAAGGGCAATGCAGTCCACTTAAGGACATATGCCCTCTGTCATTCCTGGCTTGACCAGGAATCCAGGCCGCCGATTAAGAACCTATGGATTCCCGCTTTCGCGGGAATGACACTAAATGATTATTCCTAACGTTTCTTGGCCAATTTGGCTTAAGTGAACTGCATTGGGATTAAGGGGGATTTTTCATCGCCACAAATAGCTTTGTGGTATCTTATTGTTTTATTAGTAGTTTCGGCTTGAGACAAGCTGAAAGATCGGAAAAATCGAAACCGATGAGTTATTTAAAATACGACTACTTAGCCAAAGTTTAAATTATAGATGATTTCATTAGAGGAAGCTCAACAGCTTATTTTGAATGAAATAACTCCGCTGCCTTCGGAGAAAGCGGGGCTGGCGGCAGCTTCGGGCCGGGTGTTGGCGGAAGACATCTATGCCGGGCGCTCTATTCCACCCCATAACAACTCAGCCATGGACGGCTATGCTGTGCGGGCGGCAGAAGTGGCGGGAGCATCAGACTCCCAGCCGGTGAAGCTGCGTCTGGTGGGGGAACTTACCGCCGGGGCGGAAGTAGACCTTAGTATTGCACCTGGGGAAGCGATAGCGGTAATGACCGGGGCGCCTCTGCCGGACGGGGCTAATGCGGTAGTTCAGCAGGAGTTTACCCAACAGCGGGGTTCGGAGGTAGAGTTCTATCATTCACCAAAGGTGGGCGAACATATACGAAAAGCCGGTGAAGATATAACTAAAGGAGAGTTGGCGCTTAGGCGGGGAAGTTTCATTTCTCCGCCGGCATTAGGCTTGTTGGCTGCTTTGGGCCGGGCATCAGTGATGGTAAGCCGGCAGCCTCAGGTGGCGATTTTAGCCACCGGGAATGAGTTGGTGGAGGTAGGGCAGCCG
>QIEW01000370.1 GCA_003230535.1 bacterium | reverse complement strand
GATAACATCGCCCTGGAATTGTACCGAAACGCTCTGAACATATCCAGGGTCATGGAGTATAGGGGGGTCGGATAGAATTAAACAGCCCTGGTGTACCAAAGACGAGTCTTGACAATAACCGCTTTTTTAGATAATGTTTATAAAAAAGGAGGTAATTCTATGAAACAGCAGGCTATACAAAACAGTTTCAGTATGCTCCACAAATTAGAAAACATAGAAAAAGACCTCGGAGATTTGAAATTATCTATTCTCAAAAAGCTCGCTCCCTCCGGCAAAAAAGAGATTTCATTCAGGAGTATTTTAAAGGGCATAGATGTCAGCGATGAAGATATAGCTATGGCCCAAAAGTCTCTTTACAGCAAGATAAGGGTATAATCCCACCATATCATATGAACTTTGTAACGGATACCCACCCCTTATTTGGTGGTTTACAGACAGCCCCCGGATTAGTCCTGCGGCTCTTGAAATTTTTGAGAAATGCGAGAACGGGGAAGTTCTCATTTTTGTTCCCACCATCGTTATCGCTGAAGCCCTCAGTATTTTTGAGAAAAAGAGGGTCTCTTATGATTTTGAAAAACTCCTCAAACAAATAAAAGATAGTGAGCATTTTGTACTGGTGGCTTTTGATTACTCGATTCTTCAGCAGGTGCTTAAATTAAAAGATATACCTGAACTTCATGACAGAATAATTGCTGCAACCGCAAAGCGTCTTGATATTCCGGTAATGACCAAAGACAAAATCCTCCACTCCGTGCCCTACATCAAAGCCATATGGTAGAAGGTTGCCGCCTGCCTTTGGCGGCTCCACTCTGATTGAACCGCCCTACTACTCAAATCTACACATCCAATAGCAAGCACTTTCAGCAGTTTGATTTTATAAAGGTTAATAATCCATTTAGATAGTGTCTCTACCTTTTCTCCCACCATTTTTCCCCCTCTTCTTTTTCTTCTTTAGATGTGGGTTGTGCGGTAGGAGTCGAGGTATCTTTCTCCCACCAGTAGTTACTACGTGTTTTATCTTCATTTACTTTTCGAGACTCACTTTCTAATTTTTTCCTCTCCTCCTCCAGCCGCTTCCGCTCCGCTTCTTGTCTAGCCCGCTCCTTAGCCAGCTTCTTTTGCTCCTCCAATAAATCCTTCTCTTTTATTAATCTTTCAGCCTCTTCAGCTAATCTCTGTTTCTCATTCTCCAGCCTTTTTCTCTGTCTATCAATATCAGTAGATGAGATACCTATTGCAGTGGGGCGGACAAACACAAACTCGCCTCCTTCGCTTCCGGGGAGGCTGCCGAATGCTGGTGTCTGATCAGCTAGTTCAGCTACTTTGGGCTGGATGTAGGCGTTGATCTCTGAGGCGGTGATGATGCCGTCGCCGTTGTAGTCGGCGTAACCGGTGTTCAGCGCCTCCAGGAATACGCCGGTGAAGGCGGAGTGGTTTTGATAGCCGCCGTCACTCACCGGCTCCCTGCCCCCGGCGGTGAGCGCCTGTCTGGCTTTGCGCTTAGTTATCTCCCGCAGGTAGCGAGGATGCTCCTCTTTTACCACCGCCGCCCGCTGGGTAAAGAACATACCGGAATAGCAGGCATCCAGCACCAGGTAGATGTGCTTGGCCTTAATGTCCTTTAGTATGTCCTTCAGTTCGGTCATGGAGATGGCGGAGGCCCGGTATTCCCCCTGGCGGTAATCCACCGGAATAAGATAGCCGTTCCCCAGACTGGTCTCCCCATGCCCGGCAAAATATATCAGCAGGCGATCCCGCTCGCCTATCTTATAGGGCAGATCATCCCCCAATGTATGCAGAATTCCCCTCTTGGTAGCCTGGTTGTCATATAAGTTAACGATGTAATCCGCCGCAAAGCCGTATTTATCTTCCAGCAGTTCTTTTACCGCCTGGGCGTCAGCTACAGCAAATTTTAGCTTCCTGACATTCTGATAAGCATCAATGCCGATAACCACCGCCCAGCTTTTCTCAAATGGGGTTAGCACATCCCCATCCTTCGCCGTAATCTGAATACCGCGTAAATCCTCAGTTCCCCAAGCAGGAAAAACACAAAGTAAAACCATCAAGAACCATATGATAAATAACTTGCTTTTCATAAGCAGCCTCCTTATTCTATGTGACCTATAGAGCAAACATTGTGCCGTTTGTAGATTTATATTACAACACAAGTTGTCTGTTTGTCAACATATTAAAAACATTACGCTTATTAATAGATTCTGTTTCTGATTAAAATTATTCTTCGGGGGGGATACTTGCGCAATTATGATGGGACGCCAAATATCCATGCTTGGAATTCCAGGGATGGTTGATGCCAGCCGTCCCAAAAAACCGAAGGTAGATGTAAAACACTTTTGACAGCGCCTATGCCCAGACCGCATAATTCACAAGGCTAATGGAGTATTTTCAACCTTAAAACTAAACGAAGAGGAGGCATTATCATGAACAAGGCGGATTTGGTCGCCAAAATAGCGGGAGACAACGGATTAAGTAAAGCTACTGCCGCAGGTGGATTGAACTCTGTTATTGAGGGGATAGGCAATGCGTTGAAAAACTGTGATACCGTAACATTAGTCGGTTTTGGCACCTTCTCTGTATCAGAACGGGCTGCCCGCAAAGGCCGGAACCCTCAGACAGGTGAGGAGATACAAATCCCGGCTAGGAATGTTATTAACTCACCTTACGCAAGGATTGACAATCTACAAAAACCATAAATTATTAACCGCGGAGGACACAGAGAGCGCGGAGGATAAACCAATTGT
>QIEW01000424.1 GCA_003230535.1 bacterium | reverse complement strand
CCTGTATGAAGAATATAACACCGAATTCCTTAGCCGGTTAAATGGACAGTTTGCCTTTGCTATTTGGGATTCAAATAAACGGCAACTGATGCTGGGGCGTGATCGGGTGGGGATACGTCCCCTGTTCTATTATGTCGGCGGCGGACAACTTACCTTTGCCTCTGAAATAAAGTCTCTCTTGGTTAATGCTGATGTTCCGAGGAATATTGATCCGATAGGTTTAAAACAAATCTTTTCCCTGTGGACGACTATTGGCGAGCGAACTCCGCTAAAGGACATCCTGGAAATTCCTCCCGGCCATTATCTTATGGCAAAGGATGGCAGGCTTACCAAGAGAAGGTATTGGGATATTGACTTCTCACTTGATCATCAGGAACCATTAACCGAAGAGGAGGCTGCTGAGCGCCTTAAAGCCTTATTGATAGACGCAACCCGTCTTCGCCTCAGATCAGATGTTCCCGTAGGGGCATATTTAAGCGGGGGGTTGGATTCTTCGGTGATCACCTCAATCATCAAGAACTTTACAGATACCCCCCTAAAAACCTTCTCCATTGGATTTGCAGATAAACGGTACGATGAGAGCCCCTATCAAAAAGATATGGCCCGCTTTCTAGGCACAGACCACAATGAAATCAACTGTACTTACGAAGATATAGGGAACGCCTTTCCAGATGTGATCTGGCACACGGAAAGGCCCATCCTGCGAACGGCCACAACCCCTCTTTTTTTATTGTCGGAGTTAGTAAGGAAGCGCTCATTCAAAGTAATTTTAACCGGGGAAGGTTCCGACGAGATGCTGGGAGGGTATGGGATTTTCAAAGAGGATAAGCTGCGAAGATTTTGGGCCAAATTTCCCGAATCGTCCCTGCGGCCTCTCCTGTTGAAAAGATTGTATCCCTATTTGCCTCTTTCCTCAGACAAAACCTTTGCTTTTCTAAAAAAATTCTTTCAAAAAGGGTTGCAGGAAACAGATCTCCCCTACTATTCACACCTATTGCGTTTTGACAATGCGTCCTGGCTTTCCCGCTTTTTTGGCGGTGAGATTAAAGAAAATATTTCTAATTATAATCCGGTTCAGGAACTGGTAGACTTGCTGCCGGCTGATTATTATCGCTGGCCTCATCTGGGTAAGGCGCAATACCTGGAGATGCAGACGCTTCTTTCCAGATATCTTCTCTCCTCGCAAGGAGACCGCATGGCTATGGCACATTCTGTTGAAGGGCGCTTCCCTTTTCTGGACCACAGGGTTATGGAATTTTGCGCAAAACTACCGCCTGAATATAAGCTGAAAGTTTTTAATGAGAAATATTTGCTTAAAAAGGCTATGAAAGGGTTAGTGCCGGAAAGCATTCTACAAAGACCTAAACAGGCTTACCGGGCTCCTGATGTAAAAAGCTTCTTTCAAAAGAAGATACATCCATATGTAGAAGAGCTTTTATCGGAGCGCAAATTAAAAGAATATGGTCTTTTTGATCCGGCGCCGGCACAAGCGCTGGTGGCGAAATGCAGGAAAATGGCTCATAGGAATCTTGGCGAAAAAGACAATATGGCTTTAGTTTGCCTGCTGTCAACACAAATATTCTATCATTATTTTGTGGCAAATTCTTCTCGTAAGGTAAACAGAGACGGCATGAACTTTAGGGTAATAACTGCGCCCTATCAGATATCGGCAAACCAGACAGGAGGCTGTTAATGCTTTTATGCTCACGTTGTATATTACCGGAGACCTTCCCTGGGATAAAGTTTGACCGGAAAGGGGTTTGCAATTTTTGCGGCAGCTTCAAAGGCCAAAGTGACCTGGAGCAGCAAAAGAGAGAGTATAAGCAAAAATTCGGCGATCTCTTAACCGTCCTGACCGGAAAGGGGCGCTACGATGCCCTCATGGCCTATAGCGGAGGCAAGGACAGCACCTATACTTTATACATTTTGAAGGCTAAATACAAACTAAATGTCCTGGCCGTAACTTTTGATAACGGGTTTATCTCGAGCCGGGCGTTTACTAACATTCAACAGATAGTAGAAAGACTGGATATAGATCACATTATTTATAAGCCCAGGTTTGATATTTTAAAAAAAATCTTTGTCGCCGGATCGAAGGAAGTCCTTTTCTCAAGAAAAACCCTGGACCGCGCCAGCACCATTTGCACTTCATGTATCGGACTGGTCAAATCGATTGCCTTGCGAACCGCTCTGGAGAAACAGATTCCTTTTATAGCCTTTGGCTGGTCACCGGGACAGGCGCCGATAAATTCATGTATTTTCAAGAATAATGCTTTTATGATCAAGGCGATGCAGGAAGCTATTAAAAGGCCGTTGCAGAAGATAGCCGGGGACGATATTGCGCCGTATTTTCTGGAGGAGGAGCATTTTAAAATGACCGATCGTTTTCCAACTAATATCAGTCCGCTGGCGTTTTTGAAATACGATGAGAGTAAGATTATAAAAAAAATACAGGAATTGGGGTGGGTTCCCCCTCATGATACCGATGCCAACTCCACCAATTGTCTCCTTAACTCTTTTGCCAACAAGGTTCATAAAGAAAAATACCACTATCACCCTTATGTTTTTGAGATTGCCAAGATGGTTCGCGAAGGTGTGCTAGATAGGGAAGAAGCCCTGGAGAAAATTAACCGGCCGGAAGATGAACAGCTGGTAAAATCAGTAAAAAAGAGATTAGGCTGCTAAACCCGAATAATTCGTTCGGGATCATAAACACGCTCGGAGCTGGTCGCTTCCATAGCGGGAGTTTTCGGTGATTTGTATGAGCCATTTTGTTTTTTGACCGTTATTCTACAAGTAGCTTCCGATCTTTCGGCTGGTTCTCAAGCCGAAAGCGCTAAGGGCTCCGGCGCCCTGTTGGGTTTCGGCCTGGGGACAGACCGAAACATCTATAAACTGGAAAGGCTCCGGTAGAGTTATAAATTCGCTTACTTAAATTTGTGTGGGAGAGGAAAATGAGTAAATTACTGTTGCCGGTATTAATCTCTTTAATAATCGGCTGTGGAGGAGCGCCCATGACAGGTGAAAAGATAAAATTACCCTCTTTAGCAGAGGTTCCCCAAGAAGCCTGGGACAAACTGGCCCAAAAAAGGATTTATTTCGGCCACCAATCGGTAGGGTTCAACATTGTGGATGGAATAAAGGATATCATGAATGAAAATAATAATATAAAACTGGATATCATTGAGACGGATACCCCAGAATATAACCGACCTGCATTTGTTCATTCAAGAGTGGGTAAGAACAAGGATCCCAATTCAAAATGCGACGCTTTTCGGGATATTGTTGTGAAAATCATTGGGGAGAAGGCGGATATAGCCTTTATGAAATTCTGCTATGTAGATATTTTAGAAGAGTCTGATGTGCAGGCAATTTTTAATTACTACAAAAAGACAATGGCAGAGTTGCAGACCCGTTACCCTGAGCTCAAGATTGTTCATGTTACCAGTCCCTTAAGGGCGTTACCGGATGGTTTTGTCCCCCGAATAAAAACCCAGATAAAAAAATTGATCAACCAACCCATACAAACTGAAGAACATAACATTAAAAGAAACGAGTTCAACAGACTCTTATTGCAGGAATATGATGGGAAGCAACCGATATTTGATCTTGCCAAGGCAGAATCCACCCATCCGGATGGCCGGCGAGAAATATTTACTAAAAATGGAGTTTCTTATTACTCTCTGGTTTCTGATTATACACATGATCGGGGGCACCTAAACGAGAAGGGTCGTAAAATGGCGGCCGAACAACTGTTGATTTATTTAGCCCAAATGAGTTGAGTGTTGAAGATGGAAAAACCGCTCTTTTTTGAAAACAGGGGTCTCTCACAATTCGGTATGCTATATGTTCCTGAGGACTATAATAATAAAGGAATAATTATTTGCAGCCCTTTTGATAGGGAGAGGCGCTGGAGCTATCGGGTGATGGTGAATTTCGCCCGGCTGCTGGCATCCAGGGGGTACGCTGTTTTTCGCTTTGATTACCGGGGAACCGGAGAAAGTGACGGGGATAATGATTTCCCTTCCCTGGAAAGCAGGATTGAGGATATTGCGGCTGCCACAATTTTTTTTAAGTCCCAGGTCAGGATAGAGAAATTATCTTTATTGGGATTGAGGATGGGAGCCACAGCCGCTATTTTGTCGGCAGGCGGGAGTGATTTGATAGATTCCCTTGCTCTCTGGTATCCGATCCTGGATTTAAAGAAATTCATCTATGGGTACCTAAGAGAAAATTTAACCACCCAATTAAAGCTTTACAAAAAGATAAAATATACCAGGGATCAGTTGATTGAACGGATTCTCCAGG
>QIEW01000447.1 GCA_003230535.1 bacterium | reverse complement strand
AGGAGAGATCCAAGATAGAAAGCCGCCGGTGTCCGAACCCTAAAACAATATCAGGATGTCCGGCCAACTCTTCAGGATTGCGGGTTACTATTGACCGTCCGTCCGGAGTAAACACGGCATAGCCATGATCATCCGGCCCGCGATAAGAGAGCATTTCGGTCATGGAGTGGAGCTTGGCCGGTGGTATCCGCTCCCCAGATAAACTGTATATACCGGTTATCCCGCACATAAGCTTTAGCCCGAATAATTCGGGATCATAAACACGCTCCCGCTGGTCGCTTCCACAGCGGGAGTTTTCGATAATTTGTATGAGCCATTTTGTTTTTTGACCGTTATTTTATAACTTGATCGTATAGGAATTTCCTTTTTTATGTCCAACAAAACAAGCAGATATAGCTCCATGTGCTGCCTTGGTTCTCAAACCCGACAGGCTGAATGAGTGGCAGGTTTCCTGAACTTGCCACCACCTAAAAAACCGCAGTCAGGTCTGAGGACCTGACTGCACAAAGTCCGCACCGAAGGTGCGCTAAGTTCATCTGGTTAAAAAGACTAGCACAGCGTTTCGTAAGTTTTTAGGTTTATCCCGCATTATTTTGTCATTCCTGCGAAAGCAGGAATCCATAGGGTTTTTACCAGGCTCCGGCTGGCGCCTACGCCCAGACAAGTCGGTCTGGATTCCTGGTCAAGCCAGGAATGACAGGAGTAGGGCGGTTCAAGCGAAGCGGAACCGCCAATAACATGCGCACTAGGATAGGCGGAACCGGCTTACGCCTTGTTCCGCCCTACCAACTCCCTACTGACTCCCCAGGTTAATCTTGGCAAAGTAAATATCCTGAAAATAAAAAATCCTTAAATACCCGCTCATCTGAGGAGGATATCTAAGGATTGCACCCAGCTTCTTCATCCTATTAACCCAGAGGATTCCCCCGGGTTGGCCGCTCTCTCTTTGCCATCGAGCATCCAGCGGCAGACTATACAGGCAGGTTTTCTGGCTCCTGGATCATTCTACACCCTACTATACCTTCCCATCCGGCTTAAACCGGACAGTGGTTCTCTCTGTAGGTTTCGTCCCCAGATACAGCGGCGGGACCGCACCCGATTTTCACGGGTTTCCCTCTTACGCCCCTCTCGGGGCCACCTGCATAGGTAAATTATATGGTTTGAATATCAAATTCTCCTAAGTTAAGAACGCTCCGGCTCACCGAAGACATTTTAATTTAGCTAAAGACACGAATCGCAAGTTCAAAAATAGCGAGGAGCTGATCGTTTGCTTCAAGTTTTCCCCATAAATCATCAAGGGTAAAGGGCAGACTCTTAATTAAGGGGCTTCTGCCAATTAAGGTGTCTCTTCGCAAAAGCCTATTGTAATCAACAAGGATTGGTTCATTCCTAGGGGTTTTCCCGTCGCGATGGTTAAACTGGACACCAGCTTTCTCCATCACATTGATAAACTCCTGCGCGGCAATTCCATACCCTACGGTTGTTGGGTGGACACCGTCGAGACTAAAATATCCACCTTCAATTCGTCTCCCCTGTTTGGCCCGGAGAAATTTTGTGTTGAGGTTAAGGTTACGGTATGCTTCGGGCGCCTCATAACTTGACCAATCCGGAGGAGGGGGTACGGAGCTGTCTTCCAAATAACGACGATAGGCCAAGCGATCCAGCGTCCAATTTATATCTGCAATAAACCAATCCGGAGATTTGCCTTCATGTTGGCGATTATTGTTATGTTCGTCAACCTTCTTTTTGAGAATTTTTTTGTATTGCGCAATCGTCCAATCAATCTGCATTACCTCCTCTCCAGTAAGCTTTGGACAAAATTGCATAAAAGAATTTTCCTGTATCCAAGGACGAGTATAATATTTAAAATAGCGGCGAAACCAGTTTGGATCGTCATTATCATATGGAGAGGGTAAACCCTTATCAGAATCCATACGGCCTCCAATTCCCTGCGAAACCGGAGGAATTGTTACAAATGGGACATTACCCCAGAATACTCTCTCTACTTTACTCCCATCAACATTCATTTCGTTTACTTTTGTTACGAGTTTACCAAGCAAGTATTCGAAATGTTCCGGCGTATAGATCGTCGCCTCCCTTTTTTGGGGATCATCTTCATCTAAATCCTTCTGGGTACTCTTTATGTATTTTAGCGATGTAACCGTAGAAAGGACATTATTTGCGCCAAAAAATACAATAAGATTTTCAATGCCCTCTTTTTGGGCCATTTGGGCTGCTCTTGAGACTTGCGTTGCGCCGGTATCTTCCTGATGTGTGGAGCGGCTTGGATTTAATACCCTGAGCGCTGTACGCAACATCGAACGTTCAGGCACCTGGTTGATCCAATTATCGCTGGGATTACTGGTTTTCTCTTCGCAAAATTTAGCGGTTATTTGATAAGCATCCTGTACCTCAAACCCCCATACGGCAAGATTATGGTAATGGCCGTTATAATTCAATGGTTGTGCACCGGGGCCGCGTTCCCAAAAATCTTCGATTTGATCTATCCATTTACGTAATTTAAAAGGGGCGATAGGAGTTTCCCAAAAGTCAAGATCTTTCCCAAAAGCGCCATCTAACCGCCTTAATAAAGTTGATGGGTAATCCGCCTTCGCCATTAAAGGGAGGATAACGAAACTGGTTTTCACTGAGCCCAAGTTCCCAAGCAATAATGGCAGGGTAAGAAATGTCCGTTTCCAGAATAGAACCACTTTTGAAACCTTGAGTAAGACTATCGCCAATACAAACCAGACGATGCATAATGCTCCTCTCTTTTTGACCCGAAATAATTCGGGATCATAAACACGCTCGGAGCTGGTCGCTTCCACAGCGGGAGTTTCCGGTAATTTGTATGAGCCCTTTTGTTTTTTGACCGTTATTCTATAAGTAGCTGTGTCCAAATAACATCATTAATGTTTACCGCGGATTTATGAATAAGCCGGGTGGATAGCGCTTTTTTAAACCGGAGGCAAGCGCCTCCCGGTTAACAGTTGGTTACTTTACCCTGAACATGCTATAATACAAAAACCATAAAGATGTCAAGAAAAATTATTCACGACGCTGTAAGGATGTTTATCAAAGTGTTATAAAAATGCTTATTTCTCAAGTTCGCCATACTGTGCTGAATTATCGGATGCTCTCGGCCGGAGACTTAGTACTGGTCAGCATTTCCGGGGGGGCGGATTCTGTCGCTCTATTTTATGTATTGCAAGCGCTTACGCCCGAGTTCGGACTTAAGCTTCATTTGGCCCATCTCAATCACGGTTTCCGAAAGGAAGCGGAAGGCGAGGCGGAATTTATCCGCCAATTAGCGGACAGGGAAAAGGTTCCCTATACTATAGAAAAGGTGGATACGCCAAGCTATCAGCGGCAACGTAAAGTTTCCCCGCAAGTAGCCGCCCGGGAACTTCGTTATCGGTTCTTAATGGGGCTCCGGGGGCGTTTGGGTGCGGATAAGATCGCCATCGGGCATACCGCTGACGATCAGGCGGAGACGGTACTCCAGCGCCTGCTTCGAGGGACGGGCCCGCGGGGGTTATCCGGTATTCCGCCGGTGAGGCCGCCCATTATCCGACCCCTGCTCAGGAGTTCCCGGTCGGATATCGAAAGTTTTTTGGCAGAGAGGGGACTGGATTTTTGCCAGGACGGGTCTAATCTCGTCCCTCATTATCAGCGAAATAAAATCCGGCTCCAGCTTTTGCCTCTCCTCGAACAAGAATATAACCCGCAGGTTAAGCTTCATCTTGCTCGCCTGGCGGAACTCTTCCGGCAGGAGGAAGCAACCTGGGATGATTATCTGGCTCCGATCTGGTCCGCTATGCACCGCCAGCCCGCCTCCCATATTATAAGACTGGACTTGAACTTATTCAGAAAGGTATCAATGCCGGTGAGGCGCCGCATAGTACGGAAAGCTCTGGAACAGCTGCTGGGAGATCTGACGGGAATTAGCTATCGGCATATCTTAGCGATACTTGGACTGACAGAAGGAGAAAAAGGGGAAAAAATAGTAATGTTGCCCGGGGGCCTTATTGTCCAGCGAAACTATGGGGTATTGGAACTTAGGCGTCAACTTGTATGGCCCTTTCCTGCACAATATGATTACCCGGTGGATGTGCCCGGCGTAACCAAAATAAAGCCTCTTCAGCTAACCGTGGAGACTTCCATTTTGCCCGGGAGCGGCCTGGAGACATACCCCGCCGGACTGGCGGCGGCTCTGGCCTGGGATCAACCTCTGCCGCATCTCCGGCTGAGGAACAGAAAGCCAGGGGACCGCTTCTGGCCTTTAGGGATGGAGGGCCGCGGGAAGCTGAAAAAGTTTTTGGTGGATAAGAAAGTGCCCAGGTATCTCCGACAATATCTGCCGCTATTGGTATCAGGAGATGAAATTCTATGGGTGGCAGGTTTGCGACCGGCGGAACCATATAAAATTTCCCCTCATACAAAACAAATACTTCTGGTACAGGTGCGACTAAAGGGTAGATTGGAAGAACTCTTTTGTAATGAGATTTTACCCATCACAATATTCCAGCAATGAGTTTCAGCAACAGTTAAAGGCCTGCGGCATGATAAGCAAAGGGAATTGTTGGGACAATGCGGTTACCGGAAAGCTTTTTCGGCAGCTTGAAGACCGAGCGGGTATTTTCCGCAAACTATAAAACCAGGGCTGAGTCTTGTCCTGATCTCATTAGGTGCCAGGATTTACAGTAGGCAGCTTATTGAAATATATGGTGAGCCGTGTTGGACTCGAACCAACGACCCTCTGCTTAAAAGGCAGATGCTCTACCTCCTGAGCTAACGGCCCACATCTAAACCAGGCAATAATATCAGACTAAAAGTATAGTTGTCAACCAAGGTTAATTTTCCAAACAGCCCTGTATATACTCCCAATAGCATTCTAATTATATCGAACTTATGCTACTCTAATCTCCAGCGCATAACAAATCTGCCGCCTGTTTTATCCGCTACTACACATTTATAAGTTTTTCGCCATACATATGAGATTTAAACGGCTGGGATTACTCCTCGAGCAAAAACCAACCCGCGTATTAGGGAGCATTCTAGTGTTATGTTTTCTAATACGGGTTTCATATCAGGTGTTCTATATCAAATATTATCAGTTCCATGACCCATACCGGAACCCGCGGGATGCCACTCTTGTGGATGGGGGGAACTTAATCGCCGAAAACTTAATTCAGGGACGAGGTTACCGCGATCCCCAGGCGCTATATCCCACCGCCCGGCGGGGGCCGGTCTATCCTCTATCCTTAGCGCTTATCTACTGGGTGTGCGGTATAAACAACAAAGCCGGCCTCATTTTTCAATCCATTTATGACACCTTAACCTGCTTAATCATCTATCATATTGCCCTAACCCTTTTCCGTTCTCAGCCTACCGCTCTCCTGGCATCGCTCATGTGGGCCATGTATCCGCCTGGAATATTATATGTAGCTAAATTTTACAGCGAACCCTTATTCACCATGCTCCTGTCTCTGTTTATCTTGCTCATCCTAAAATCGATGACCAATTCGAGACCATTATACTTCACGTTAACAGGGGGACTACTCGGACTTGCCACCCTCTGCCGACCGGTAACCCAGCTATTCTTTATACCGGCGGCTTTCTGCTGCCTGGTCTGCTTCCGGCCGCATACGCAAAAAGCTCTCTCGAGGAGCGCGATCCTGACGCTGGCTTTCTTCCTGACCTTAGCCCCCTGGTCAATCAGAAACTACATGGTATTCGACCGCTTTATCCCCGCCAGTACTCTTTTGGGATATAACCTGTTCATAGAGACAGTCCATGTCCTGGA
>QIEW01000074.1 GCA_003230535.1 bacterium | reverse complement strand
CCGGATTTGTATTAAATTTATGAGAGAAGTCACTTCTGATTATAATAACAAGTTAAACCTCTTTTTGGAGAAAACCAAAAAAGACTTCTCGTTCGACGCCGTAGCGGTAAGAATTATCGACCCATTGTTTTATATGCCCTTTGCCGCACATAATGGTTTATCGGCTTCTTTTGTTGAAGAAGAAAGTCTCATATCTATAACTGAATGTATCTGCGGGAAAATTGCCCGGTTGGACACCCCACGGGAATTATCCTACTTTACCGGACGGGGAAGTTTTTGGAGTAACCATCTGAAAGAAGAAGTTGTTGAAAAATTAGTAAAATCAGGAATTGAGCTTCGAGGACGCTGTGTGCGAGAGGGGTATAAAACATTATTAATCAGCCCGATGATGACCGGTAACGGAGTAAGGGGGAACTTATTCCTGGCTTCCCAAAAAGAGAACCTGCTGACAAAAGAAGATGTAAATTTCCTTGAAAATAAAGCGACAATGTTTGGCAAAAAAGTTCTTGGAAAATTGACGGAATGTGAACGGTACAACATTATTGCGCGAATGCTAGCCCAAAGTAATGGCGAAGATATACAAATATTTGGCAAATATTTTGAGCATATTAAAAACTGTTCTCCCTGTCATGACTTTTATCGTCAACGTTTGAAATTTGACAATTTTATTCAAAAAATCATGTTTCAGCTTACTTCTCCTTACAATCTGAAATCGAAAATTATCGAGAGCCTAAGTAAAGTTACTCCGGATTGATAACCAGACGATCTGCCATTGGAAACCATAAAAGTTAGCCGGATCAGAGCCTGTCATCTTCAGAACCCCTTTTTTCGTGAAGTGGAGAAGTCTGGACTTTTATCGGATATTCCCAGAGATTAATATAGGTAACTAGTATAGCGTTTCAGTAAAAAGCATACGTTTAAATGTCATTGCGAACGAAGTGAAGCAATCTCATATGCCGCGGGAAACAAGGGGTTGCTTCGTCGTTTCACTCCTCGCAATGACACAATTATTTGTCTATATTTTATTGAAACGCTCCACTAGTTGACACGACAATAGTATAATATGGTTAAATAACGGTTGAACTCAGCGGAGGATGGTTTTGATCCTGCCGTTTCGAGGGGTGACAAGCAAATCCATAATTAAATATTTCTTGAGGTGGCAAAATGAAACGATATACAGAAGTCAGGTGGCACGGTCGGGGGGGACAGGGGACGGTGACCGCCGCCAAAATGCTGGCGGAAGCGGCTCTTGGCGAAGGCAAATATGTGCAGGCGTTTCCTGAGTATGGCCCGGAGCGGATGGGGGCGCCGTTGCGCGCTTTCAATCGTTTGAGTTCGCAGCCAATCCTGATCCATTGCCAGGTGACCCAACCTGATATGGTGGTTGTAGTGGATTCCACTCTGTCGAAAAACCCCCAGATTATCGAAGGAACCTCAGAAGAGACAGTATTTATTCTCAATACCATCAGTTCTCCGGAAGAGATTAAATCCCAACTGGGTTTGGCGGACAACCAACCGGTATATGTGGTCGACGCCACCAAGATCGCCATGGATACTATCGGGAGGCCGATGCCAAATACACCGCTTCTCGGAGCCTTGGCGAAGGTTTCCGGTTTTTTTGATATAGAGAGGTTACAACAGGGCATAAAAAAGAGTTTTGAGAGAAAGTTCGGGGAGAAAGTTGTGAATGCCAACCTACAGGCGGTAACCAGAGCTTACCGGGAGGTATATGGAGGATGAGCAAAAAAGGCTGGCGGGAAATACCCATTGGAGGCATTATCTTAGAGGGGGGCACATCAGCCCAATACAATACCGGCTCGTGGCGGAGTTTTCAGCCGATCCTGGATAAATCAAAATGTACCAGCTGCCTTATGTGCTGGATTTATTGCCCTGATTCTGCCATTGAAGTAAAAGATGGAAAGGTGGTCGGAATTGATCTGGAGCACTGCAAAGGGTGCGGAATTTGCGCCAGAGAGTGCCCGCTTCGGGAAAAAGCGATTGTGATGGTGGAAGAGGAAAAAGCGGCGCTGGCCAAAGGATAGCGTTGCCGGCTGGCTGGCGTTCAGATAACCGGGCTTTCGTTCCCTTATAGGTTAAACCTAAACCAATCTTAGCATACAATTTAAGCTGAATAATTTGTGCAAGCAGGAAGTCCCAATAAAAATAATTCTGATAATTTGGTCTCTTGTCCCAATATTAAGAGAAAGTTAGCCGGTCTTGGCGTTCACCGTCTGATGGTAGGGGACAAGATCAAGATTGAAAAATTTACTCAAGCTATTGCCGGACAAATAAGAAAAGACGATATTGTCCTGGATATCGGGACCGGAAGCGGGGTTATGGCTTTTTTGGCCTGCGAAGCAGGCGCGGGGAAAGTCTATGCGGTTGAGGAGCATGAGGAAATTCTGGCTACTGCCAGACGAGAGGCGAAGCGGAGGGGGTTGCAGGATAGCATAGTATTCCTGTCTGGAAATTCCAAATTCCTTCCGACAGAGAATATCCCCGAGAAAGTGGATGTGGTGTTGTCTGAGACGATAGGTGTTTTTGGGATTGATGAGGGTCTCCTGTCCAATTTGGGGGATGCCAAAAGGTTTGCTAAAGCCGGAGGCGCCTTTATTCCCCGGAGTTTATCTTGCTTTTTAATTCCCTTTCAACTTCCAGAAGCGGCTGTTTCTAAAATATTTACCTGTCCGGCGCCGGTCTTGTCAGGCCGCTTGTCCGGAGGAGGATTAGGGCCTCTGTTTCCTTCCCATCCCCGGAAGCTGTTTACAGTAAACAGCTCTTCCCGGGACATAAAGCGTATTAG
>QIEW01000157.1 GCA_003230535.1 bacterium | reverse complement strand
GAGCCGTTAATTGAGGCGCTAAAAGACGATAGTGTAGATGTGCGCTGGCGGGCTGCTATGGCGTTGGGGATGCTCAAGGAAAAAAAAGCTGTTGATATACTAAAGGTGCTTGCTAAAGACGATCCTGCCGCAGATGTGCGCGAGACGGCGGAAAGATCCCTGAAAATGATCAAATAAGCATTTCGGACCAAGAACTTATCCGTAAAGAAGGCTGCTTTTTAGATCCCCTTTTTACAAAAGAGGGGTTAGGGGAGATTTAAGATTTATAGATGTTTCGGCCTGTCTCAGGCCGAAACCCAACAGGGCGCCGCTACTCTTAGCGAGATCGGAAATTTATAAAATAATAAGCTGACCCTGAATCTTCTGTTAAATCCCCCTTCGTTAAAGGGGGAAACGAAATCCGCCAATTTACGGTTGACATGACAGTAGTACACCGTTTTGCAAATAACTAAGATTAAGTTTTTTGTGTTTCGGGAAGTATTCCCGAAGCACAGCGAAATAACCGCCGGCAAATCGCGCCAAGGATGCCGCTCCTACAAAGAACAAACCAGTCAGGGCCTGGAGCCATTAACACGGACAATGTTAACAGCTTAATATTTAGTAGTAGTTAGTAGGGCGGAGGAAGGCGTAAGCCGGTTCCGCCTATCCTCTGCTGCATGTTATTGGCGGTTCCGCTTCGCTTGAACCGCCCTGCTCCTAATTTGTCGGTTGTTTCTACCCCCCTCATCCTAAACTTCTCCCCTGGGGGGAGATGACCCCAGGTGAGGGGTGCCCCTGGATTCCGGATCAAGTCCGAAATGACGCCTTATGCCTGACACGACACCAGTCAGGTATTATGAGGTGGAAAATAAATTAGTAACCACCGCCAAGGAAAAAGTACAGTTACCAAAGCATCACAGCGCCTTGCCCCGACGCGTATGCGTAGTATAACCTCAACCGCAAGTAATAGGTGCGACCGCGCATAAGTCGAATTTCTATCTGCGCATTAAGATTGGTGCCGCTATCATCATCGCCGGAGATGTATCCCGGTTCACCATCAACATCCTCAAAAAGTACCAGTACAGTATCCATATCCCCAAAAGTTTGCATGGTATATTTTCTACTTACTTGCGGCTTAATCACAAAATCCAACTGTTTTCCCGGGGCGACCTGAATCAATTGAGATAAGTAAGGCTTCAGCTCCGGTATCGGCTGCCCTGTCTCTTCAGGATAAAACTTTTGCACCTCGTTTATGTCTATGTTGGATAGGCCGGGCGCTGGAATAAGCGGTTGATTTTGATATTCTGGCGGAGTAACAATCAGCCCGGCAGGAAACTGATAATGCATGATTGAATTTTTGTCCCATTGTGATCCCTGCACTGCGGCTGACGATATTTTTCGGATTATATTGTAGAAAGTTTTGTCGCGTTCCCAATAATTAGGCGTTTCACCAAAAAAAGAATACACAGCCTCCTCATTCCAAACAATGCCGGCATTTGGATTTTGATGTTCATGTGGAAACCCCAGGGCATGCCCAATTTCGTGTAACACTGTGTCTCGGCCATAAGGTGTTGTCAGGTCCCAACCAAAGTTCATAGTTCGTTCATTGCGGTTTGGAACCAAGTCTATAGAATCCCGCCCTACGTAAGACCATGAACTTCCCGGCTCGAATCCTATCCGGATTTCAGCGTCAGCCGGGTTATTTACTTTCTTAAACTCCAGTCCAATACCAAGCCTTTTCCACTCCATGAACGATTCTCTGACAACCTGTTTTTGCAAATCGGCGCCTTGCCATGCCGCCGGACCATCGAGGAAATGATAATGGAGCACTGTGTGGTTCACCCATTTTTTCTCTATATAACGTATAAGAGATGCTCGGTTAGGATTGATGTTTGGATCAAGTTGTCGATCTGGTACCACTGGCAGACTACAGTAACGCGTCTTGTTGTTCTCACCCGCCTGAAAGTGTTTTGATGACCTGTCATTTGTATCCATTTTTTGCCATCTCCTCTGCTTTGTCAACTGGTTAAAATTTGGACTGCATCCCCTGTGGCTGGAGGGATTAGGGTAGAGTGATCTAACGGGGTACAGATGAGCTAATAGTCTTTTGGTCCGTCAACTCAAACTTATTGGGAGGCAAATAGCCCAATGCTTAATGCAACCCCTTTTTGTTACACACCTCCTCGAAGAAGGATGCAACTCTTTTTTCGATGTTCTCCAAGGTTTTATATTCTCATAGACAGACCTCCTCATGTTTCCAAAAATCAATCGGTTAAAAAAACGCCCAAATTTTTTGCCGAGCAGACATAATATGGTCGCCCTATTCAGGCATACTTTTATTCAGTATTCCCGGGACATACGCTTTTCGAAATTAAAAAAACAGAGAATGATTTCAGAGAACCAGTCAATCTTAAATTTAGCGTATCCCTGATAAATTTGAATAAGCTTTAGTTATCAGTTTAATGAATCCATTCCTATAGATTTCCCATAAGCACTTAAAATAGGCGGTGATGTTCTTAGATGGAAATGAATTATACAAAGCTGTTTTTGATATGGGAGGAAATAGCATCAATCTGATTAATCTCAGCCTGTCTTTGTTCTGAGGAAGCATTCTTAGCCAGATGTGCGTCTCGATAATTGTTCTCTTATTTGGAATAAACAGCATATTTCTATTTTTATGCAACCAGGAGATCTGGGATTTTGTGCAATTAACGGCCAATTTATCAAGCGCTGCCTCCGGTATTATCCGAGGCATGATACCTTGAGTAAGGAATAATCCGGCATAGACGATGAAGCTGAGTTTATAGTTAACAGCGTAAGCGGCCAAATTCCCCCAGTTGATGCTGTCTTTATAGTGCCGGATGGTTTGAGCCAGATCAATAAATGCCCGCAGTCCCACATGGGAGGTGTGGGCAAACATAGTGTGGTAACAGAGGTGCAGCATAATATCTTCCGGGGATAGCGCCTGAACTCCTATTCCAGCGATTTTAATTTTTCTGCTTCTTTGCCATATTTCCCCTATTTGAAAGGAAAAAAAGTTATAGTGGTCTTCAAAATTCCAGTGCAAATCTATTCCCAGATTATCTGCCTTGTAGTAATGAAATCCTTGAAACTGTTCGAATCGTTCTTTAGGACAGATATGTGGTTCATGGCGGAAGCCCAGGCGAATTAAAATTTCATTTGCAGCCTTAAAATCTTCTTTTTTAATCAACAGGTCGATATCGCACATCGGCCTTAGGGCAATATTCCGGTAAATCTCCTTCGTAAGCAAACCGCCTTTTAGCATCATTACGGGAAGACCCGCCCGGCTAAAATTGACAAGCACGGATTTTAACGCTTGGTAGAGGCGCATGTTGTTTAATGCTGTGGCATGGGCCAGCTTAGCCAAGTGCATTTTTACCTTTACGGGTACAAGTCCGTTAAACTCCCGCAAACAGTAATACAACCAGGGAGCTATTCCCTGGTTTATGGCCGTTCTGAGAATGTAATCCCAGTCAAGTTTCTTCGGCGTCAAACTATGGACAACGGACGTCCCTTCTTCTCCTAGCTTGGTTCTGATTAGGGTTATTAAAAGATGGTTTTCAGGGGAAAGTCTATCCATGTTTTATCCGGCTGAATATATCCTGACACTTGTTGAATACATTGAAAACTGTTGTAATTTCTGAAACTGCTAACCTGTATTCTAATAT
>QIEW01000012.1 GCA_003230535.1 bacterium | reverse complement strand
GTTCTAACATTTCTTTGTCCATAATGCACTATTAAACAAGAAAAATATAAATTATTCAACAAAAAAACGCTCTATGCGTAACATGAGTTAGGAATATAAGAATTTCCTTTGATGTGCAATATGACCGGACCTATCTAACCTAGATCAAGTGTCTAGCCTACACGTAAGTCAAACTTCCAGCCCGGCTAAAAGCCTGCGCCATAGATGTATTAAGTTTATAAAATACATGTTTTGAAAAGGATAACATGAAAGTTGACAAAGAGCAAATACTTGGTCTTATACCAAGTAGCCCTCAGATGTTAACGAGTTCCTCGTTCCTGTATCACTCCGAATAGTTGTCGGGCAGGTCATTCTCAAAAAGAACCACATCGCCGGTACGTATGAGACGACTGAGTTCGACCCGGGCTTCCTCAAGGTTTCGGGCTACGCGCAGCCTGGCCTCTGGAAGTTGCGCCTCCACCAATCCTTCGCGGATGGCTTTAGTGCGCCTGGGGCCTACCAGGATCACTATGTCGCAGACCTTGGCGGCTGCCCGGCCCATCTCCCGGTTCAGCTCATACTCTTGATCGCCCAGCTCCACCATCCCCGGAGTAATCAGAATTTTCTGACCCCCAGGCATCAGGCGCAATACTTCCAGGGCTTCCTTTGCTCCTACGGGATTGGAGTTATAAGCATCGTCAATGACGGCTATTCCCGTTTGGTTCCGGATTAGCTCCAGCCGGTGAGGGACGGGGGGGATATCAACAAGGGCGGAGGCAATCTGGGCTATGCTCAGCCCGCATTCCTGGGCCGCCAACGCCGCCGCCAGGATATTATAAACATTGTGTCGGCCTAAGAAACGGCACTTCAAGGCGGCGGTCCGCCCGGCTTTAGTTTCCACCGCAAAGGAGAGCCCCCGGGGAGTCCATTGTATCTCTTTCGCTCTGATATCCAATGGCTGGGGGCAGTCTATCCCGAAACTCCGGCAGGGGACGGATAACCCCTCCGCCAGCCGGCGGCAATGGGGGTCGTCAAAATTTAATATAGCCAAGCCGGAGGAGGGAAGCGCTGAGAGAAGTTCCCCCTTAGTCCGTACAATGCGCTCTAAGGTTTTGAAAGTCTCCAGATGCTGCGGGCCGATAGAGGTCAGTATTCCTATTTGGGGAGATACCAGGCGGCACAATTTTTTTATATCCCCCGGTCTTCTCGCACCCATCTCCGTCACAAAGAATTGGTGTTCTCCTGTTAGCTTCCGGTTAATTATTTTGCAGACGCCCATCGGGGTATTATAGCTCTCCGGGGTGGACAGGGTGGAAAAGTGAGGTTTTAGGAGGCCCGCCAGGATATATTTGGCGCTTGTCTTGCCATAGCTTCCGGTGATGCCGATAACCTTTAGTCCTTGTTGCTTGCGGATCTTACGTTGAGCGGCGGTAAAGTAAACAAAATGGATGACACCCTCCAGAGGGGTTATAACCAGCAGCGCCAACAGCATAACGGCCGGTATCAACAGGTTTAGCACAATAAGTATCAGCCACCACAGTAATACTTTGGTGATGGATGTCATATCTATCAGCCAAGCTGAACTAAGCGCTCCCAGACCGGTTAATATAAGAAATGCGAGCATCAGCCTGGTGGCGCGGGCAGTCCACACCAGCGGTTTTTTAGGGGGGGATTTTTTCTGAGTTCGGATGTAATAAATGGTGAGATGGATCTGTATTCCGGCCCACAATAAGGGGAATATCGCCTCTGTCCATCCCGAGGCTGAGAGGAAGAGAGAAAGTGATATGGCAAATAAGAACAGTAGCCCCCAGGCGATCCATTCTGTAGGTTGGCTGAGCTTATTTTTGTTCTTCAATATCCAGTGGAGGTAATCTACGGGATGGTAGCCTTCCAGTTGAGCCATATGCAAAAAGTAACGTCCTTTAGCAAAAATAGCTGCCAGATAAGGGAGGAGTATGCCCGCGGCAAGGAAGATGGTTATCTCCATCAGTTTTCCTCCAGGAAAGCGGCGACATTGCGGGAAAACTCAGGGAACTTATCCAGATAGGAGAAATGTCCGGCCCCAGGTAATACCACCAGTTTAGCTTTGGGAATATGGGCTTCCATTATCCTGGCATCCTCCAGGGGCGTAACGGGGTCATTTTCCCCCCATATCAACAAAGTGGAACAGGAGATTTTAGGCAAGATAGGCTGAAGATCTTCGTTGACGACCTTTACTAAAGTAGGACGCAGCGGGCCGGACTGGCGGTAGTCGTTGGAACCCAAATGTTTCCGGAGAGCCTCCAGCAGGTTTATAAACAATTTGTTTTGTTGGGGATCCTCCTCTGATTGCTTTAGGATGCGGCCTAGGGGGCTTTTCTTTAGCATCCTGATAGTTTGCGACTTAATGCTGGCCGGCGGTTTTATACCGGCGCTATCTACCAGGATAAGTTTTTGTAATACCTCGGGATGATGAGCTCCCAATATCAAGCCAATTCGACCGCCAAAAGAGTGTCCTAATAAATGAACTCTCTCTAATCCTAACTTGCTTAGGAATTGCAATACCAACCGGGCATAATCGTAGCTTCCCCAGGCTGTGGGAGGAAGACTGCTCCGGCCAAATCCCGGCAAATCCAATGCCAGCAGGCGGTAATTTGACCCTAACGTTCTCGAGAGCGGCCGGAAACTTTCTCCGGTTCCCCCCCAGCCGTGTAACAATAAAAGAGGCGTTCCCTGGCCCCAAACTTCGTACCATATTCGCAAATTAGCGACTTTTATCCACATAATTTTGTATTTCACATAATTTTGTATTTTAACATTGTTATTGGTTTTTAGGCTATACCAAAAGCAATCCCTTCGGTTAGCTACTCTACAGTTAGAAACTCTAAACCAGGATTATTCATAAATTCACGGTAAACATTAATGATGTTATTTGAATACAAGCGCTTATAGCATAACGGTCAAAAAACAAAATGGCTCATACAAATTACCGAAAACTCCCGCTGTGGAAGCGACCAGCTCCGAGCGTGTTTATGATCCCGAATTATTCGGAATTATTCGGGCAAAACATAAATTTTCCAGGAACCAACTCTTTTGTCATTTTGACTGATAAAAAATCGCTTTAACAGTGTCATAATGACAACCGTTGCCTGACCGGAATTGTTTTGTCAAGTTATATCCTGTGTATTATCTGCTAGTTATGAAAATATTGTTGCGAGGCATGTTTATTGCTCTTCTTTAAGTATATTGAGATGATCAAATAGTATTTGTTGATCGAATTCAGGTTGAATTAATAATAACAAAAGGAGGGAGCAGAAATGCCAAAGAAAGTCGAAAAAACTAAAGGTCAGGAGCAATTTAGTAAAGCTGTAGTATGGACTATCGTAGTGTTAGGTTCAGTAATAGCGTCCTTAGTAGGGTTTTTAAGTTTAACAGGGACATTAAGGTAAGCTTCCAGTCCCCAGGCTGCTTACCGTGTTAAATTTTTGGGCGGGAGAAATTTCCCTCCCTCCTCCCCCTCCCGCCCTTTATTAGGTCTTTGTGAGTTTCTGTGTTGTGGAATATGCCCAGGACACCCTTCAGCTTGCTGGGGGGTGTTTGTTTTTAAACTCCTTTCCAATTTTTACTCAGGGGTGCTTTCCCTTACTGATGGTCTCGTAAAAAGTCGTCATTCCCGCGAAAGCGGGAATCCATCCTGATTTTAACTATCTGAAATGTTGGATTCCCGTTTGCACGGGAATGATAAGAATCTGTTTTTTTGACTTTTTACGAGTTTATCATTACTAGGGCTTAAATTTTTTGTTGCACTCTTACCTACCTTTTAGCTAAAATCTAAAAAGCATTTATTAAATCCGGCATTGTATTATTTTTTGATTCCCAATTCCTTATAATTTAAATTACGCTAATTATTGAGCCTCTTGCAAAACCAACTTAGATTGTCCCCTCCCGTGAAAACGGGAATCCATAAGTTACTGATGCCTGCACAATCTGGATTCCCGATAAAAGCGCTCGGGAATGACATTTTGGAGACTCTTGCAAGCGCCTCTATTTACAGGAGTATTTATGTCTGGGATGAGATTGAGGTTTGCTCCTAGTCCTACAGGGCATTTACATCTCGGAGGGGCTAGAACCGCTATATTCAACTGGCTCTACGCTCGACATCATGGCGGTAATTTTATACTGCGGATTGAAGATACAGATCGTACCCGATCGGCAAAAGAATATACAAAAACTATTATCGAGAGTTTAGAGTGGCTGGGGTTAAACTGGGATGAGGGGCCGTATTTTCAATCTGAGAGACTGTCCCTCTATCAGAAGGAAACCCGGAGGCTTTTGGATATTGGCTTAGCTTACCGGTGCGTGTGTACGCCGGAAGATCTGGAGCGGATGCGGCGCCAGGCCATGGCTTCCGGATTAAAACCTAAATATGACGGTCGTTGCCGGGAAGCTGAATGGCCGGCTAGCCGGCAGCCATCCGTTATCCGCTTTAGGGCAAGTCAAACCGGCCAGACCAAGGTCAGGGATATTATCCGGGGCGAGATAGTTTTTCAGAATGCCGAACTGGACGACCTGATTATCATGAAGACGGATGGTCATCCCACCTATAACTTTGCGGTGGTAGTGGATGACGCTGACCTGGG
>QIEW01000388.1 GCA_003230535.1 bacterium | reverse complement strand
GATAACATCGCCCTGGAATTGTACCGAAACGCTCTGAACATATCCAGGGTCATGGAGTATAGGGGGGTCGGATAGAATTAAACAGCCCTGACTGGACCAAAATCCACCGTCAAAAATGAGAAGACCCTTGATCTTCTAGCAACATGCAGGTATAAAGCTTCACCAATTTGGTGAAAGAAAAATCGGTATAACCACTTGGGGCTCAAGGAGAAAGCAAAATTAGGCGGTGGATTTGGGACGTTCAATGTTTCTGTACGTTCAACCCATCAATATAAAATGGATAGCCTACTAGTAGGGCGTTTCAATAAAAAGCATACGTTTAAATGTTATTGCGAACGAAGCGAAGCAATCTCATATACCACAGGAGAACAAGGATTGCTTCGTCGCTCTTACTCCTCGCAATGACACAATTATTTGTCTATTAGGCTATTAATTGCCTGTGAAAAACTGTTCTATGTCATTTAGCTGAGGGGTATGGGGGCAGGGGGGGAGATTTTCTAAGATTATGCGGCCATAGGCTTTTGACAGCACCCGGTTATCTAACAGGACCAGCACTCCCTTATCCTTCCGGTTCCGGATCAATCGGCCAAACCCTTGCTTGAGGTTTAATATAGCCAGGGGGAGTTGATACTCCATAAACGGGTTCCCGCCCTGTTTGGAGATGGCTTCTATTCGCGCCTCAACTACCGGTTCTGTGGGCACATCGAACGGAAGCTTATCAATAATTACGCATGAGAGCGACTCCCCAGGTACGTCCACCCCTTCCCAGAAGCTGGCGGTAGCAAACAACACCGAATGTATATCCTCCTTAAACTTCCGCAACAAAACCCCTTTCGGTTTATCCCCTTGCTTTAATAATCTAAAGGGCAGCTTATCTGATAAGATGCTATATGCTTCCTCCAGATTACGGAAACTGGTAAACAGCACAAAAGCCCGACCCTTTGTCCTCAATAGTATCTCTAAAATGGTTTTTGATGCCGACCTTACAAAATAGCGGCTTTTGGGAGGAGGGAGTCCCCTGGGTAGATGGATAATTGCCTGACGGGTAAAGTCAAAGCATGAGGGGAGGATAAGCTCCCGCGCATCGCCTATCCCCAGGCGTTGTTTTATGAACCCGAAACCATGGTCGGTGGATAGGGTGGCGCTGGTAAGCACCAGACTTTTTACCTTGGAGTACAGATGTTCCTCAAGCTCAGAGCCCATCTCTATCTGAGAAGCATGGAGAAATATTCCGGTCCGGCGCTGTTCACACCAATAGACATATTCCGGTTTCTCCTGCCGGAGGATGAATTTTGCCTCGGCGGAGATTAATTTTGCCCGCCTGGCGCAAGCCATGAGCTCTTCAGGCTGCCTTTCCACTCCCTCCAAACGGGCAGAGAGAAGCAGAAGGGCATTTTCCAACTCCGCCCAGGCGGCGCCCATCTCCGGAGTAATATGCTGAGGCCGCAGGCGATACCTTGCTTCCCGAGCCGAAATAAGGTCAAAAAACGCCTGGCTCCGAAAGCTGACCATCTCCAGCAGATCCTCAAATTCTTTTAAAAGCCGGGGTTTGTCCGCCGCCTCGCGCCGGGTATCCTTCACCAGTTCCTCAATCCGCCAATTGCTTGCCGAAAACCCAAAGTAATTGGTAGCCACTTCTTCCAACTGGTGCGCTTCATCGAAAATTACTCCCTCATAATTTGGGATGATCGCCCCCGGAGAGACTATCCTGACCGCCAGATCGGCGAAGAATAGATGATGGTTGACAATGATAATATTAGCCAGAAGCGCCCGCTGTTTCATCTTAGTAATAAAACAATCGCTAAAGTGAGGACATTTTTGCCCCCGGCAGGTTTCACTCCTCGAGCAGATATCCTTCCATAAATGACAGTTGTCAGGAAGTTCCTCCAGCTCGGCCCGATCCCCAGTACGGGTATTTTCCAGCCAATTCCGGATTAATTTCATATACTGGGCCTCCCGGGTGAAAGCAAACCGGGGCTGTTTCAGGAAATCGAGCCATCTCCTCCAGCATAAATAATTCCCTCGACCCTTCATATAACAGACAGCTACCTCTACGTGCCGCTGCAAGAAGGGAACATCCTTAGTGTAAAGTTGTTCCTGGAGGGTTTTGGTGCCCGTCGATATAAGCAGCTTGCGGCTGCTTAAGATGGCGGGAATAAGATAGGCCAAGGTTTTACCGGTTCCGGTTCCGGCCTCTACCAACAAGCAGCCGCCTTTTTCCAGCGTTTCAGAGACTGCCAGCGCCATCTGAAGCTGCGCCGGTCTGTGCTCATAGCGAGGTAGATGGCGCGCCAACACCCCCTCGGTCCCGATGATTTCTCCTACTTGCTTGGGGAGTGGAATTGTAGTATTAGTTTCCATGAAAATAAGTTCGGAAAATATGCAGATAACCCGAATGATTCGGGATCATAAACACGCTCCCGTTGGTCGCTTCCATAGCGGGAGTTTTCGGTAGTTTGTATGAGCCATTTTGTTTTTTGACCGTTATTATACAAGCACCTGTATTCAAATAACATCATTAATGTTTACCGTAAATTTATGAATAATCCGGAATAATAAGCCAAAACATGATAATCATCTCCGGATAGAACAGCCGTGTGAGCTGTCTTCTAGGCAGTATCAGTGTATAATATGGTATAGAGTAAAGTAAAGTACAGCCACAAATTGTAGTCGGAAAATCTTATAGCCCGAATAATTCGGGATCATAAACACGCTCCCGTTGGTCGCTTTCATAGTGAGAGATAAAAATTTTGTTTTTTGACCGTTATCTTATAACTACCTGTATTCAAATAACATCATCAATGTTTACCGTGGATTTATGAATAATCAGGGATAGGAACTGTCTTTTTCTTAAAAAATATGTTTTTTTCCGAATAAACTGAGGTATAATATCATATTAAGAGGAACTATAATGGAACAATGGGGCAGGAAGCTAGGGTGCTGGGCGCTTTGTTTCGGGATGCTGGGCTGCACTCCGGAGGCAAGTTTGCTTTCCTGTTACCAAGCCCGGAGACATTGTGATTATGGAACAAGTTATCTTTATCTGGGAAAACTCCGGTCCGCCGAAGATGAATTCCAGCGCGCTAAAGAACTAAACCCTCAGGAAGCCAAGGCTTACGAAGGATTGGGCGAAGTATTTTTAAAGGAGAGAAAATATGCCGCCGCCAAGGAAGAACTTCAACAAGCAGTAACCTTAGACCCCGGATTAGCCTCCGCCTATCTTAAGCTGAGCGAGGCGTATCTTAGAGTAGGGGAGTGGGAACAGGTCAAACAGTTAGCGCAGGAGGCCGTAAATCTTCCCCGGCTGCCCAACCCGGCCCGGCCGCATTATTACCTGGGCCGAGCGCATCTGGGTAATGGCCGATATCGCCAGGCAGAGCTTGAATTTACTAAAGCTCTGGGGCTGACGCCAGAGGCAATAGAAATTCGGTATTGGCTGGGATTTGGTCTCGCCTGCCAGGGAAAGTCGGCTCAGGCGCAAACGGAGTATCGGATAGCCTTGGCACAACTAAACCAGAGGCTGTCCGCCTCTTCAGCGCTGGATAATGATCAAAAGGAGCTTCTCGGCAATTTGCATTGGAATTTAGGCCGGCTTTATCAGGAAAAAGGTTATCAAAGGCAAGCGCTGTTTGAATTCCGTGAAGCTAAAAAATATAATCCATCTTTAACATCAAAACAGGTCCCTGAAGCATATGCCACCGGAAAGTAAACCACCCACAGGAACCCCGGAGGTTCCGGAAGCAAGTTCTCAAGAGAAAGTCTCTTTTGGCGCCTACCTCCGCAGGGAGAGAGAACTTCGTCTGATTAAACTGGATGAGATTGCGGAATCTACCAAAGTTAAGCGTGATTTTCTGGAGGCTCTGGAACGGGAAGAGTTCGAGCTCCTCCCAGGCGAGGTTTTTGTCAGAGGTTTCATCCAAAGTTATGCCAAATATATAGGTTTGGATCCCCAAGAGGCTCTCACAGAATATGATCATTACTTGCAAGTCACTAAAGAGCCGGAAGCAGCATCGGATAAAAAAAAGGCCCCGACTTCTAATAAAACCGGCCTATTAATAGGAGGAGTTATCCTGTTTTTTATAGTTGGCGGGCTCTTAATATACTCTCAAGAGGGTGTTAAAGTAGCTACTGAATCTCAGATTACAGCCCCTGAGACAGATACTGAACCCCAAAAATCAGATCCCCTCGATCTTATCGCACCCAAGGATAAAATAGCGGTCATCCCGCCTCAAAAGCCATTGCCTGGGGCTAGCCCCCTTGCTCCGCCCGAGGAACATTTGCAGGCGACCGCCCCCAGCGCCTTACCTCGGGAGCGGGAGGCCGTTGCGTCTACTGCAACCACTGAATCTTCAAGAGAGCCTGATACCTTTATCCCGCCCCGTAAGAGCGAATCAGAAGTTAGCGGCGTTGCTCTGCCTGAGGAGTTTTCACCGGAAGCCGCCGTTGAGGAACAGAAGCTTACTTTGACAATCAAGGCCCGGGAGCGGACTTGGTTACTTATTCAGGTTGATGGAGCAGAGGTGCTGGATTTTGTGCTGAAACCGGATGAGAGTAAAGGCTGAAAAGATGTTGCTGGTCACCTTGGGAAATGCCGGCGGAGTGGACTTGGAATTTAACGGTCAGCCTGTGCCAAGCCTGGGTCTGCCTGGGGAAGTGGTAAAAGATGTGCTGTTCGACGCCCACACGATAGTTGAAAACCTGAATCGCTGACCTTTATGAGCCTCTTGCAAAAGTGCCAGGGCGGTGGCCCTGGCTTACCCTATACGGGTAGTGTTGGGGCCACTGCCCCAACATATAGTACGGCTAACTTCTTTAAAATGACTTTTGCAAAAGGCTCTTATGCATCTTATCTTCCTCAATAATACCGCACTTAATAACCTATAAAAGCACAGATCTATTTTTGCCCCCCTTTTTTGCCTTATATAACGCCTCGTCGGCCCGGCAAATTAGATATTCCCTGCCCAGTGGCTCGTTAGGTAGAAAATAGCTAATTCCTGAGCTGACAGTGATCTTGATAGGATGGCCGTATGATATAAAAATATGATCCTGGACTTTTTCTCTTAATCGCTCAGCTACCACGAAAGCCCCGGGGCCGTCTTCTTCTGCTAATATTATAATAAACTCTTCACCGCCATAGCGCGACAGTAGCTCATGTTTACGCTTCTCGACCCGGAATAACTGAGCCAGTTCTCTCAAAACTAAATCTCCCGCCAAATGTCCATAATGATCGTTTACCTGCTTAAAGTCATCAATATCTATCATAATAAGGGCTAAGCCGAAGTTATATCTTCCAGCTCGCGAAAGCTCTTCATCTAACCGCAGGTTAAATCCTCTCCGGTTACAAATTCCGGTAAGCTCATCCGTAAGGGAGATGCCGATCCTTTCCTCCAGCCTATCCACTAAAAGCCGGGTATATTCTTGCAAGTATTCCCGCTCTTCCATAGAGTTGATCCTCTCCCGCTTGCCATGTAAAAATTCCTCTAATTGCCGGGGAAGCCGATCTACGTCAATTGGTGTGGGAATGTAGCCGTCGCAACCGGCAATCAGAGAGCGCTCCCGATCTCCTTTCATAACCTGGCCGCTTAGCGCTATCACAACCACGTTTTCCAATCCCTTGGTACCTTTAATTTTGGTGGCTGCTTCATGGCCGTTCATCATGGGCAGCCCCAAATCCATCAGTATCAGATCAGGCTCCTCCTGCCGGGCCAGCTTAAAGCCCTCCATCCCATTAGAGGCTTCTATCACGTTATAACCTTCCGCCTCCAATACCCGCCTCAAGAGGACTTTGTTTTCGAAATTATCCTCTACGCAGAGAATTTTGTGTTTCTTAATTTTGCAATTACAATCCACAATTCCCAGTTGCCTCCAAAATAAATTATATTACTCAATCTATCAATAACATATGTGTTATATGGCACCCGTACAGTTATAGAAATAAACCATTTTTTAGCAGATCAACCCCTCTGCCGACACTCACATTAGCCGAAAAAACAGAGAGCGTTTTCTGATATGTGGCTGATATTGCATGGTGAATTATGATCTAAATTATTCATTAAAGCAATTTCCATGCCAACAAGGGTTTTAGCCGAATGAACCGGGGGGGAGTTTCGTGATATATGGCTGATATTACAAGATATTATGCGATATGAGACCGATTTGACGGGATTGGATGATCCTGGACTATATTTATGGCAGCCGCATCTTAGGTGCCTGAAAAAATGGGATTTTAAGCCGGTATTCCAGTTTTTTTGATCAGATATTGCCGATCAACTTATTGTTATATTTAGCTAAATTACCCCAGATACAATCAGGGTTATTTAACCCGAACAAGGGGTGATCCCGTGGGAATTTTCCCCCGTCTTTTCCCTTATTATGTACAGAAATACAAAGAATATGATAAATATTTTATACAATTAGAGCGGGGAAGTTGTTTTAGAGCAGCAAAGTTAAAAATTTATCCTTATTTTGCACGGCGCCGAAAGAGGGACGTAAATAAACCCAGCAGCCAACCCAGCAGGAGCAAACCTACGCCAATATAGACCCGTCTCAATTCCTGGGCCTCTTTTAGCTCGGAATTTTGGCGGATTAACGCCTCCAACTCGATTTTTTTCTGTCCCAGATCCTTCCCTAAGCGTTGATTTAATGCCAAGTGGGCTTGCAGTCGTTGTTTAGTCTCCGCTAACTCATTTTCTCTATCTTTCAACTTGGAGTCAACCAGAGCCAGTTTCACCGTTAAGGGAGGGGTTTCGCTCACTATTCCTTTATAAACCCAGGCGACGACGCCATCTTCCAGTTCTACCTGATACCATTCTTCTTGTTGGGAGAGAACTTTAAGCGGCGATCCGGGATGGGCTATCCGCACCCTGGGCTGTTCGGGGCCCGGAGCGGACCTTAAATTTACCATTGCGGTGGGATATACGGTTTTGGGCGGAGGGGGGCTTTTCTGGCCGAATACCTGTTGGGGGGAGAAAAGGATTGTTACGCCTAAGATAATATAGATACAACAACAAAAGCAGCGCGTTAATTTCCTCCGCCGGCTAATGTCCCAGGTTGCCGGTCCAGCCTGATGATGTGTGTTGACATCCCTAATCCCGTCAAATAGTGATCTGCATAAATTGGCTGTCATTAGGGGTTTACACTTCATGAATTAATACCTCTAGCATCAATACCGATTCATGATGCAATCGTAAAAAGTCCCGGGCGTCATTGCGAGGCGGGTTTATCGCCGAAGCACGAAGCAATCCCATTGATTTGTAATGAAATTTGAGATTGCTTCGCTTCGCTCGCAATGACAAAAATCGGCGCTTTTTGACTTTTTACGAAATCATCATTCATTACTAAGATTAGGTAAACAGCGCAGTAACCACCCGATCGCACCTTTTGTGCACAAGCATTGACTCCATGGCCGTTTACTTAATTTTCTTGGGGGGGAAATTAGCTCTTAAGGTTCACTGTCCTGGTCGTCTCTTATCAGATGTGAAGTGTAGAGCTGGTTGGTTAGATACAGAAATAATCCTCCAATCATTAGGATAGAAAAATCCAAAAACAGGGCTAAGCTAAGATTGGTAAGGAGGACGGAAGATGCGGCCGGGTTATTAATAAACTGTTGATAATCGGTATAAGTCTTGACTATGGTTAATATTGTTATCAAGAATATTAACCCGGCCATCGTAATTATAATTGTAGTCTTAGGGTTATTTTTGACATTCCGGATCATAAACCAAAATAACCCTAAAAACATCAGTAATCCTATTAGTGTAACGGCAATATAATTCCAGTTCATAATCCGTTTGTTTTAAAAACCCCCAAGTTTATTGGCTAATTATCCCGGATTATTCATAAATCCACGGTGAACATGGATGATGTTATTTTAATACAGGTATTTAGAAAATAACGGTCAAAAAACAAAATTTTCATACAAATTACCGAAAACTCCCGCTATGGAAGCGACCAACGGGAGCGTGTTATAAATCCCGAATT
>QIEW01000006.1 GCA_003230535.1 bacterium | reverse complement strand
GGTATTTAATTTTATACTATAATATATAAATAAAGGCGGTTTCTGTCAAGAGCTTGTCTGCGATTGTAAGGGAAGAGAAAACATCTGCCGGTAGACATCAGAGAAATTGGCGGCGGCTTATATCTCTGTAACTTGAACGTATAGTAATTTCCTGGCTCATCCCCTCGCCCCTTTGGGGAGAGGGCTAGGGTGAGGGGAAAGAAGACAGGTGTGACCCCCCTTTTCGAATATGAGTGCGGAGCACAGTGAAATCAAAATATAAGATTATCATGATAGCGGGAGCGCGGCCCAATTTTATGAAGATTGCCCCGCTGTATAAGGCCCTAAACCGAGAACCAATATTTGAGTTATATCTGGTGCATACCGGTCAACACTACGACCGGGAGATGTCAGGCGCGTTTTTTGACGAGTTAGAAATACCCAAACCTGACATAGATCTGGAGGTTGGTTCCGCCACCCATGCGGTGCAGACGGCAAACATTATGAAGCGCTTTGAGCCGGTGCTCCTGTGTGAGAAACCGCAGTTGGTAATGGTGGTCGGGGATGTGAACTCCACTGCGGCCTGCACTTTGGTCGCCGCCAAGCTCCAGGTGCCAACAGCCCATGTAGAGGCGGGATTACGCAGCTTTGACAGGAGGATGCCGGAGGAGATAAACCGGGTGGTTACCGATGCGTTAAGCGACTATTTGTTTACCACCGAACCGGAAGCGGCTAAAAACTTGTCCCGCGAGGGTATCCCCGGGCACAAAATATTCTTCGTAGGTAACGTGATGATTGATACGTTACTTTGCCACTGGGAGAAGGCTAAAACCTCCTCAATTTTGTCCGACCTGGGGTTGGGACGGTGGGGAGCCGTCAGAGACTATGCCGTTCTCACCTTGCATCGGCCCTCCAACGTCGACAAAAGCTCTGCGCTGGCCCGCATTGCCGAAGCATTAGGGGCAGTAGCCCGTAAGCTGCCGATCATCTTTCCGGTTCACCCCAGAACAGCAAAACAAATTCAAGAATTTGGGTTAAGCAATGGCTTCCGTTTTCTAACCCGGGGTAGCCCCATAGACGCTGCTGGACTTTTTTGCATACCGCCATTAGGGTATCTGGATTTTTTGTGTTTGGTGAGCCAATCGCGCTTGGTTCTTACTGATTCCGGGGGGATCCAGGAAGAGACCACTGTTTTACGGATACCCTGCCTCACGTTACGGGAAAATACTGAGCGCCCCATTACAGTTACCTGCGGTTCCAATACAATAGTCGGCTCTGAACCGGAAAAGATCATCCGGGAAAGTGAACGTATTCTATCTGGCCGGAGGGGAAAAGGGTCCATTCCTCCAAAGTGGGACGGGAAAGCCGCCCACAGGATTACCGCTATCCTAAAGCAAGTAGCGTCAGGGAAACTACCTCAACCGGAGGATTAATACAAAAAAACAGCGGTTTTTTCAGCAAAGCACAAAATCTTTGCAAAAATCATCGACATCACAAAGCAACCGAACTAAATCCGTTTGTGCACCTCTTTGTTGAATATGATAATACCTGCTTTTACAAAACATTATCTACACCAACGGGAGGTACGTCAACTTTTTTATGCAAATCTCAGGAAAAACTAAAATAAGCTTGTAAATACAATAAGATTTATATCGAACTCAGGTTATTTATTGACAGGCAGGTATAAAAATGCTAAAAAGTGAGATGCTCATGAGCCGAAGTGGCGGAATTTGGTAGACGCGCTAGATTCAGGATCTAGTGGGAGCAGTCCCATCGGGGTTCGAGTCCCCGCTTCGGCACCACACCCAAATATTTATCAACGCTATCAGGTGCTTACTGAAGTTGTTTTTGCTTCAGGCGATCAAAAGCGCCTTTTCAGTACAGGACATAAAAGGTCTTCTTCTAGCCCCTCACGCCCTTTTCATGGAACCCAGTGACCGTATATGTCAATAGTCATTGTAGCTGTGGTCTTCAGCCCGCGCCACACCAGCGCACAATAATAATAGTATTACTCCAAAAAACGCCCTGTTTCTCAATGGCTTTACCTCCTCTTTCACCCGAATAATTCGGGATCTTACATACGCTCCCGCTGGTTGCTTCCATAGCGGGAGTTTTCGGTAATTCAAACGTATAGATACAAGGAATTTACTTTTTATTCCCTTTCCCCAGCGGGGAGAGGGTCAGGATGAGGGGAAATTTTGTGCAGTCAGGTCCTCAGACCTGACTGCGGTTAAGAGGTGTCAGATTTCCTGAATCTGACACCACAGAAAATAATATTTCAGATTATGGGTCAAGTTCTCCTCTTTGAAAAAGCAACTGTGTTCGTTGTCAAGAATTTTTTATAGGCAATAAGGTTCTCCAGGCAGTTTTATTTTTAAGCAGAGCATAAAGATAGTATAGGTGGTTGGCTCATGGTAAAACCTTCTTGTTCCCAGCCTTGCAATACGGGCTCTTTATGCCCAAGCAACTGTTCGGGCTACGGGAGTGTCAAGAGCGTGACGACCCAAGCTCACCTACGGGCTTTCCTCACGGGAGCCCAAGGGGGAAACGGTCTGTCACGCCCCAACCACTATCTATACTTTTATATTATACAAGGGGGACGCTAACATGGTGGCAATAATTACGAATAAATATAATGAGTTAATCTTGCACATACATTTCCTCCTTTAATTGTTAGTTGCAGAGGGATTTATAGCGGCAGGTCTCCCCAATCCCGCCGCCCAAGGATACATATATGATAGCCATAAAATTTACTTTTGTCCAGGTTTATGTTACTGTTTTGGTCAACACCCCTTCCACCAGAGATACCATCTGCTCCAGGCGGCCCACGGTAAGGCGGTAACAGTCGGTATCCTTTATCATCCGGCCCAACTCCAGGATGATTTTCGGCAGGCAAACTCCCCATACAGACGGCTGTTCCGGGTAAAATTCATAAGATGCTTAAGCATGTGCATGACCGCCTGGGATTTATCCAGCGGCTCTAAAGTCGGGACAGCTTCAAATTTAGGCGTATAATGGTAAACACGCTCGTAATAAAGAATCTCAGCCTGATACTCCCGGCAGATCCTGGTAAAACAAGTGATGGGGGTTCTGCTCTTCTCCACTGAAAACCTATAGACTGGATATTCGGTTTCCTGGTTTACCGATACCAGCTCAATCCCGCCGGTCTCAGCTAGCGCCTTTATCACCCGTCCTTCCGGCTGATAAAGGGCCACATCCATGACATGACATTTTCCCGACTCTGCCTCAGGGCCGGGGCTCAAAATGACCAAGGCCGAAAATTTACATGGGTTAAGGGACGCATTGTTCAGCAGATTGACGTCATAGAGGAACTTGCTGCGGCTGCCGAGATTCTTGAACGCCGTAAGCTGGGCAAAGTCTATATCCCGGAACAATTTGGCGGCGCCTCGCCGTAGACCTAATGTTCTGGGGAAAGGCTCAATCAACCCGGTGCGGCGGTTAATGGGAGCAAACTCATCCGATAAAAATTGCAGCCCCTGTTTGGTCAGGCTCAGGGTCAGGCTGGTTTTGCCCAGCGAAGACGGCGCTACAATTATGACGCCTTGACCATCTTTAGCCGCCACCCCGGCATGGACCAGAAAATAATCTGTTATTCGGTTAATGATCATGTTAGTAAACAGCACCTGGGCATGGCCTTCCATCTGCTCAAAAGTAGGCGCGCGCATAACTTTGCCGTCGGCAAAGATCAACCTCTCCCGGCCCCATAGATATAGGCTGCAATCAACCCGCTCCTTCGCCGGGCTAATAAAATTGGCATATTTCCCACGGAACAGCTTCAATAGCTGCGGCATATCAGACCTTATCTCAACATCCAGCGCTAAAATGCGATAAAAATCCCTATAGGCCAAGCCCGTGAGTTGGGCGTCCGAAGGAACCGCAACCGGGCCATATCTTTTGACGATGCTATCCATATTGAATTAGGTAAGTTTTGAACTTAGCGCACCGACGGTGCGGACTTTGTGCAGTCAGGTCCTCAGACCTGACTGCGGTTTTTTAGGTGGTGGCAGGTTCAGGAAACCCGCCACTCATTCAGGCTGAGGAACCGCGACCAGACCATATCTTTTGACGATGCTATCCATATCCAGTTAGGTAAGTTGTGAACTTATGACTTGCTCCGGCGGCAGCACAGGTTAGTCAACAGCTTCGGGATATACTGTAAGTAGAACCAGCGACCGCCCAGCAGATAAATACGGGAATGCTCCCGGTCCCCAGATGCCCCTTCGCTTATCTTCCGCTTAACCCCGAATATACGGATAACCGGCTTCCAATACACTCCGATCAGCCGATTAATCAACCGGTGTAAGCCTCTGTCCACCCATCGTTCCCCGAGATTATTTTCTATGCGCTTTACCCGGCCAAGGATGGTTTCTTCAGGGATAAAGGATAGTTGAGAAGAATTATCGCCTTTTTCAGCCCAAAAAACCCGGCCGCCGACAATCTGCCGGTAGACCAGGCGATGGACTACCAGAGTTTTCCCGTTATGGATAAGCGCAATATCGCCTGCCTTAAGCGCTTTAGGCTCACAGTGGACAACCTCGAGCACGCTGTTGGGGCCGATTAGGGGAGCCATACTGTCGCCGGTAGCCGGCAGGCAGCTAATCTTACCTGTTTTACGCCACAAATCTAAGACATGGGAAAGAAGATCCTCTGACCGCTCCTTGCCTGTCACCTTTGGTTTTTACCCGCCTTCCGCTGCGCTGTATCAAAAATTATTTGAGGGTAAAGCTCTTGACGCAATTGGCAAAAACAGTCTATGTCCCACAGGCTGTTTGTGTGAGTATAGGCCAGACCCGGGCAACCCGCTTGACAGAAATTACGCCACAGACACTCCCGGCACCGGTTAATTTTCGCCCGGCGGGCAGCGCAATCCTGAGCCAGGCATCCCAGTTTGCCGGCATTAAAAATATCGGCCAACTTATCCTGATAAATATTGCCCAGGTGAAACTTTTCTTCCATAAAAAATACGCAGGGATAAACATCCCCCCGGGGCAGAATATCCAGCTTATCCCCGAGCGGACACCACCTCTCCGGCACCTTGTGCCGGGGAGAGGAAAAGACCATGCCGCTCAGTCCGCTACTCACCTGGAGACCTCGATGAGTTTGAGTAAATAGCCGGCGGAAAAAGTCGGTATACTCGTCCAGGGTAGCTTGAGTTTGCTTCCAGGCGTTTTGGGCCCTGCCGGCACAACGCAGCGGAATAAAACGCAGCAGCGGCAAGCCGCACTCCTGGGTAAGGTCTACAATATTCAGCAGATCTTGCAGGTTGTCTTTCATAATGACCGTGCATAGATTAAGGCGGACCTGAGCTCCGGCAGATTGCAGTAACTCAATTCCCCGCCTGGCCCCGGCATATGCTCCCTTACCCCTAAGCCGATCATGCACCTCGGGAGTTGAGCCATCCATACTAATCTGAACCCTTACGCCCAAGTCAGCGAGAAGATGCGCCAGGTCCCGGGTTATCAGTGTGCCGTTGGTGAGAAGCTGCACCCGCAGCTTCCGGGCCGCATATTTTATGATATCTGTAATGTCGGGATAAGTGAGGACCTCCCCGCCGGAAAAGGTTATTCCTGTCCCTCCCATGCGGCAAAGTTCATCTATGATGCTCAGTATTTTAGCGGCGGGCAGCTCGGCTGGAGGCGTGTTATCCTGAGCGGTGTAGCAGTGCTTACAGCGGAGATTACAGCGGTTGGTAATTTGCAGGAAAATGCTTTTTAGTTTAGGTTT
>QIEW01000183.1 GCA_003230535.1 bacterium | reverse complement strand
AATTTACGTTATTTATTGAAAAAAAGAAAGCGGGAAGACAATATAAGGAACATGAAGAAAATTAATCCCTGTCTAGCGGATATCCCATCTCTTCTCCCTGATACAACCTTAACCTTTAATTTAACGGAATGAAAGAACGCGACCAAGTTATCCGGGCTACAGGAGTAATCGGGTTGGCTACATTGGCCAGCCGAATACTGGGTTTTGCCAGGGATATCATTATTGCCGGTTTTTTCGGGGCGGGAATGGCGGCGGATGCTTTCTTTGTAGCCTTCCGCATCCCTAACCTTCTGCGGCGGCTATTGGGGGAAGGAGGTATGAACACGGCCTTTATCCCGGTGTTTACCGACTACCAGGTGAACCAAGACGAGAAGTCGGCCTGGAAATTTGCCAGCATTACGATAACTTCAGCGCTGGTGATACTTATTGTAGTATCAGCTTTAGGGATCTGGGCGGCTCCAGGGATAATAAAAATTGTGGCCCCGGGTTTTGTCGGCCAAAAATATGAGCTTACCGTCCTGCTCACTCAAATACTCTTCCCATACATTTTTTTTATCGGATTGGTTTCTATCTTAGGCGGGATACTCAACTCTCTGGGACATTTTTTGGCCCCGGCTCTTTCTCCGGTACTACTGAATGTGGGCATGATTGCCTGTGTCTTAGGGTTAGCCGGCCGGCTCTCTGAGCCTATTGTTTCTCTGGCGATAGGAGTGATTGCCGGCGGAGTGGCTCAACTTTTGTTCCAGCTTCCTTTTGTTCGAAAGCAAGGGATGGTCTATCACCCCCAGTTCAATTGGCGAGACCCCGGCCTTAATAAGGTAGGTCGACTGTTATTGCCTACGGTGGTAGGATTAGCGGTGGCTGAGGTGAACTCTATGGTGGATATATTTTTGGCTTCATTCCTCTCTCAGGGCAGTGTATCTTACCTCTACTATGGAAACCGGCTGGTGCAGTTCCCATTAGGTGTATTTGGCGCCGCTTTAGGGACGGCTATTCTCCCGACGCTGTCCCAGGCTGCCGCCGAAAGGGATTTGCCGCGCCTAAAAGAGACTTTCTCCTTTGGGTTGAGACTGATGCTGTTTATCACTATCCCGGCCATGGTAGGGCTGGTGATTTTGGCGAAACCTATTATAATGGTATTATTTGAGAGGGGCAGATTTGGCCCGGGAGACACCGCCGGAGCAGCAGGGGCGCTTCTCTGGTATAGTATGGGATTATGGGCCTTTGCCGGAGTGAAAGTGGCCGCACCGGTTTTCTATTCACTTCAAGACACAAAAACACCGGTAAGAATTTCCATAGTATGTATGATATTTAATATAATATTGAACCTTATCCTCATGAAACCGATGGGTCATGGCGGTTTAGCCTTGGCTACATCTCTGGCAAGCATGCTGAATATAGGGTGGCTGGTAGTCTCAATCCGCCGTTGGTTGGGTCGGATAGATGGCCGCCGGATTTTGGCTTCCTTGTTTAAGACAGTCCAGGCTGCCGCCGTCATGGGGCTGGTTACCTGGGGAAGCGTTTCTTGGCTTCAGCTCTCAGGCTATTCGGGAGCCTTTACCAAAGCTTTACTCCTGCTGTTGGTAATCTCGGGAAGTACCGGAGTATATATAGTGACAGCGCATCTGTTAGGCTGTGATGAGCTGAAGTATCTCCGGCAAGCTGTCGGGCGCGGAGAAAAACCTCCATTTGTCAATTGAAGTATGACATTATCTATTTTCGCGCCGGTAAAAAATCTTTCCAGATGTTTTATATGTAGATACTTTTTTGAAATCCGTCTAAATATTTTACTTGCATATATGTGATAAAACAATATATAATTGCTGTGCTGGAGGATAGAAAGTGTTTCATCATCAATATTATTAGGGGTTTGTATGTCGTAACGGAGCAGCTCGCTACTATTGCGAGATGGGCCGATAAGGGAAAGCGTAGCCTGAGTCGCCAGGGCATTTGCCGGGATAATGTGGTATCAGAGAGTTTCTTCGGCAGCTTGAAAACCGAGCGAGTATTTTTTGCAAACTATTAAAACCAGCGTTGAGGTTTGTAGGGATGTTGTTGAATACATATGATTGTCGTACAATTGAAATATGATGATTGTCGTACAATTGAAATATGACGCATTCATGCCTTGGCTGCGTTAGCCCGAAAGATTTTGAGAAAATGTCTCTTCTAAAAAAAGCTGCTTAAGAAATCCGTTTTTACTTGACCACATCAATCCTTACCTGGTTCAAGGCGGAAGGCAAACTTTTCCTGTGGCCGTGGGTAGTTTTAACCTCTAAGGCAAAATTGACTGCCAAAGGAGGTACTTGCAAAAGTGCTAGGGCGGTGGCCCTGGCCTACCCTATATGGGTAGTGTTGGGGCCACTGCCCCAACATATAGTATGGCTAACTTTTTTAAAATGACTTCTGCAAGAGGCTCAAAGGATATGCCTTCTCTTTTAGATTGGGAGGTTGCCTCCAAACTGCTTTGTATCATACTCTTTGCAATTTCCCTGAACTACTACTGGCCCATAGATTTACATGAAGAGCGCTACTTTGATTTGCGGAGCGGAGAAACAACCAAGAGGAAATGGGGTAGCGAAATCGGGAATTAGCTGGACCATCGATGGCGGGTAGGTTGTTCTGCCCATTAGATACCTACTCCTCCAGTCTGAGAGTTCATCTATCACAATTTATAACATGTTTAAAATATATGAAAGCCTGTTTAAGCCAAGCGGATATTTCCCTTAAAAATCAACCGGTTAGACAAAATCAGCAATTTCTTGTAACTTGAACGTATAGGAATTTCCTTTTTTTCGGCTAATAAAACAAGTAGATAAGCTTTTATGTGCTGTCGGGTCCTCAGACCCGACAGGCTGAATGGGTGGCAG
>QIEW01000023.1 GCA_003230535.1 bacterium | reverse complement strand
GACGCCGTCCACACTATAAATTTGAACGAAATCCAGATCCCCTTCCATCCTTCTTTCGATTTTAAATTTATTTTCATCTTCAGAGTTATCCATCCATTCTAACTGAATCTGCGTTTTGGAGATACCGGAGGCAAAAAGTTCGGTAGGCGCTGAAGGAGGATCGGTTAACGTAAAATCCGATGCCTCATTGGTGTATCCTGAAGCTCCGCCAATTTCACTCCAAGACCTGACTTTATAGAAATACTCAGTGCCGGAGTTAAGCCCGCTATCAGTATAGACCACTTCACCTGTCCCTCCCCGTTCGCTGGGGGTTCTGTATAAAACATCTATTTCATCGTAATAGCCGCCTTTCACTTTCCTCTCAATCCTAAAGGCGTCTTCATCATTGGATTTATCAGACCAGCGGAGTTCGATATTGGTCTTGGAGACACCCTCGGCATAAAGATTTTCGGGCGCCGCGGGAGGGATTCCCCGTGTCATGTCACAATCCACATTAGTATAATCGGAGTATACTGCTTCTTTAAAGGCCCTTACCCGATAACAATACTGGGTCTGTGCGGTGAGCCCGGTATCACCGTATGTCGTAACATCATTGCCGACGACAGCCAGCAACAGGTCCTCCAGGAACATGACCTCTCTCTATCTCAAATCCATCCTCTTCTTCACCCTCTCCTTCCAAACCGGAATTGTCTTGCCAAGTCAAATCGATTTGGACTGAAGAAATAGGGGTAGCCGTCAGCTCGGAGGGCGCAGATACCGCCTCAGGATTGGTGACGGTAGAGGCGATGATGGTATACTCTGAGTTCCCGGCCGGGTTATAAGCTGCTACCCGATAATAATAAATAGTATTGGTGAGAAGACCTTTATCAGCATAATTGGCAACATCTGTTCCGGTGGCGCCTATCTGGGAGAAAACCGTTCCATCGGAGCTTCTCTCCACTTTAAACCCTTGCTCCTCCTGATACCATTTCAACCCTTCTGAATTATCAACCCAGTTCAAATTAATTTCTGAATTGGACACCGCGGCGGCGGCCAAATCAGTCGGGGCGGCGGGAACAATAATCACCGGGGAATCCAAAATTGCTAACATGATCGGCCCGCAGCCCCAGGAAAGAGGGTCCGCCTTCACCTTCACGTCGCTAACGCTTGCATCATAAAGATTGCTGTTAGGCGTCGTGGAAGGAGTAAATAGGTCTCCATTTACATAAGGGTCTCCCGGATCCCCCCAATTTAAATTCCATTCCAAGTCAAAAAACCCGTCCGCTTGCTCTAAGGCAACCAGTCTCAGCCCCCACTCATATCTATTAGCAGTGTTATCGCTGGGGACAAACTCCGAAATGTGCCAGATCAGTAACCCACACCCCGGTAAACCTATATCATAGCCGACCTGCTGGCGGTTCTCCACCAGGAAATATTCTCCCTGTCCCGAGCCTGCCATATTATTACCGCTAAACGGGTCAAATTTCCAATCTACAGTTCCAGGCTCATTATTGGGAGGAAAAGGATTGTAATCGGGAGGATTGGTGAACAGCATATAGACCGGCGGCATAACCGGAATATCCTCTATTTGAGGCACAGCGACCGTCATAAAACTAGTCACCGGGTAGGGTGTCAGCCAACCTTGATACCACTTATCCCAAGGAGAAGGATGAGCGGGAGAATCCCCTAGAACAAAGGTGGCCGGATTCCAATTCCATGATCCGCCACTCATCAGACCCCAAGCTCCAATGCCCGCTGATGTGGCATCTACATCATATTCATCGGGAAGCCATAGGCTATGGCCCAGTTCATGGGCCGGAGTTCCTATGGCGCTTATATGATCGTTTCCATGAGGGGGGACGCCACAGACTGACATACCATGAAGCTCTCCTATCTGGATATACCCGCCATGACCGGAATAATCCGCTACCCAGACCCCATCCAGCGCCGGCGCTGTTGCCTCGGGAAAACTTGCCCAGTGCGCCCAAACTGATGGAGTGCAAATGCTAATGGCCCGTTCATAACCAGCAAACACCACTATAATATGAAGCTCATTAGTAGAAATATAACTATCACCGTTTTGGTCAAATGAAGCAAAATCCACATAGGGATCCACCTTCGCCAGAGCATCCTTGGTAACTTGAGGCGCAGCATCTATATTAGGATGTTCATAAGGAAGCTCGACCACCACTACTCCGTCATCAGCGGCGTTATAGGTTTCATTGGCGGGTTGAAAATTCAGTTTCCCATAGGATACTTCTTTGTAGAAATGGGCGACGCTGGAACTGTCCTCAAAAAATAGTTTGTTCCAATCCGATTCAATAGTGCTTAAGGTCCTGTCCGTAAAATTGACCAGAATAATCAGTATCGGTTGATTTTCAGTTACAGCAACTGGGGGGGGAATATTCCCATCTCTAGAACAATCCGGCCCGGTACATTCAGCAGATGAAGCAGTCTTTCCCCTGTTCCCTAAAGTAAAGTTTGGCTTTTTCCGCAAGACAGGTCTCAGCCCCTTCTTAATCTTCCCAGGGTTGTCTATCCCCACTCGCCAAGCAGTTTTGACGAGCTTTCTTGTATTATCATCCGCTTTTTTCGCATATACCCAGTATTTTGTTTTGTGATTTCTTAATATCGTATAACCGCTTTCAGTAGCAATCCAGTTATTCCACTCATCCCCTACTTTTTTAGCTTTAAAAGTTACTCCGTTTGGCTGCATGAGAGTGAAAGTTACCGGAGCTGCGGGAACTGCGAATGCTTTCTCCCAACCCCCTAATAAGACAACGGTGATAACTGGCAGAAGTAAGAAAAACAGCCTCCTTCTGAGCATGATCTCCTCCTCTATTGATTTAATTATCGACTAAACTATTTAAAATATACCCAGGTAGGGTTGAATTTTCAAGTAAGAAGAGTAAAATTATTAGCTAAATTTTCCATTTGAATAGATCTCTATAATCTGTTTTCATAAGCTGCCCAGCTCCGCAAGCGGTTCATTTAAAATTCAGCTAATACCGAACCGCTTTCAAACAATAAATCAAACAATAAACTATAAATTCACCCTCACCCCAACCCTCTCCCAATTGGGAGAGGGAGTTTTTAACATCTGAGGGCTACTTGGTATAATAGCTAATAATAATTAAAACGTATAGGAATTTCCTGGTTTAGGTCCAATAAAACAAGCAGATAAGTTTTTATGTGCTGTCGGGTTCTCAAACCCGACAGGCTGAATGAGTGGCAGGTTTCCTGAACTTGCCACCACCTAAAAAACCGCAATCAGGTCTGAGGGCCTGGCTGCACAAAGTCCGCACCGTCAGGTGCGCTAAGTTCACATTGAAATCCAAACAGTTAAAAAAACTAAGGAAAAAGATCTCTCATGAGGGGGTCTATCAACTGGCAAAACTGGGGTTATGGTTAACCAGAGCGCTTCCCGTTAACTTAGGCTTGAAGTTAGGAGAAAATTTAGGGGAATTAACCTTCTATCTGGTAGCTAGGGAAAGGAGAAAAACACTTCACCACCTCCAACTTGCTTTAGGAGAAAAATACACTCCTCAAGAACTCCATCATATAGCTAAGGCCAGTTACCGGCATTTAGGCCGCTGTTTCTTTGAGCTGGGGGGAATGGATAAACCAGGAGGAATGTCCCTCGATGATCGGGTCTCTTTAGAAGGCCGGGAACACTTAGATGCCGCTTTAAAGAAAGGCAAGGGAGTAATATTTATTACCGCCCATTTGGGGAATTGGGAACTCTTGGCTATCTATGGCGCAAGAATGGGTTACCCTCTAAATGTAATCGGCAGAAAGACCCATAACGCCAAGCTGGGAGAACTTATCGTGGAACTTCGGAGTAAATATGGAGTAAAAACTATCCTCCGACAAAGAAGAGGGCGGGTAAGACAGGGCATCTGGCAGGCTCTTCGTCAGAACCAATTACTAGGGATGCTAATAGACCAGGACACCAAAGTAGAAGGAGTATTTGTGGACTTCTTCGGCCGGCCGGCTTATACTCCAATTGGACCGGTAGCCTTAGCGCTCCGTACCGGCGCTGTACTTCTGGCGGGTTTTACCATCCGTCAACCGGACGGCCGTCATAAGATCGAAATTCTGCCGCCATATGAGCTGGCGCTGACCGGGGACAAACAGGAAGATATCCGCCTGAATACCGCCCGCCTTACGCACATAATAGAAGAATATATCGCCCGCTATCCTGCTCAGTGGGTGTGGATGCACCGCCGCTGGCGCAGACAACCTCCCGCAGGCGCCAATCATGAAGCGTAACTGGCGCGGCAATGGTTATAATCTTTCTAACCCGGATTATTCATCAAATTACCGAAAACTCCCGCTGTGGAAGCGACCAACTCCGAGCATGTTTATGATCCCGAATTATTCGGGCTAAGGAAGGCGAGCGGCGTTTATTCTGGAGAAAAAATAGTTGAATAAGTTTAAAACCAACGGTTACAGTCTCTTATTGACAGCGCTGCTGCTGTTATTATCCGCCGATCATATCTATGACACAATTAAGCCGGCTATTAGGAATAATAATCCGGATTTTCGAGTATTCTACGTGGCTGGAAAAGCGCTTAGCATTGGTGAGAATATCTATCAATATGGCGAGAAATTTGGCGATTTCGCCTACTATAAAAAGCGCCGCTCCTCGAAATATCTATATACGCCTCTCCTGGCTTTCTTCTTTACGCCCATCTCCAGATTTCCCTATCGGCAGGCGCAAATATTGTGGCTCATTATAGAACATATATCTTTGCTGCTGATATTATGGTTGATCCTAAAACTAATCGTTACTGAAGAAGAAAACCGACTATGGCTGTTATTGGCTGCTGTATGTGTTTTATTCTCATTTTATCCCCTAAAAGCTCATCTCATTCAGGGACAGGTTGATTTGCTCATCTTACTATTGCTGATAGGCGGCGCATATTTAAATTATCAATTACAGAAACCTTATCTGGCCGGACTGCTTTTGGGATTAGCTTCATACTTAAAACTGACTCCGTCTATAATTGTATTCTTATTGTTTGTAAAAAGAGAATATAAGCTTTCCATAACAAGTATCATCTTCATAGGGGTTCTTTTGATACTATCCTGGTTTGCTTGGCCCGAAAACATGCAGACCTACGTATCGGTAGTATTCCCAAGATTAGCTGAAACCGGCAACTATTATGGAGTCTTCAATCAATCCCCGCTGGCATTTATCCAGTGGTTCGCGGGTAAGGATCCGGCCAATAAGATGTTCATGGGGGTAATTGTGCTGCTGCTGGGATGGGGTAGTTATATAGCCTTCCAATACAGGGAAGAAAAGACTGTTCAAAAAAACATATTATGCTTTGCTCTGTTTGTTTTAATCAGCATGCTCTGCTCGGGTGTGTGCTCAGTAATGATGCTGGTGTGGACTATATTTCCGTTTAGCATATTATTTTTACGATTTAATGAGGAATCGCCGAAAAGTAAGCTGATAATTGTCATCGCTTTTCTCCTAATCGGTATTCCACACTACATTAAAATCCGTTTTGATTGGGGTCTTCTTACTCATCTCTACCATTCACATGAATTTTTTGGTGTTTTTTTGCTCCTGCTTATCCTTTCTCAGAAGCTAAAAATAAAAAAAATTGCCTCGTGAGACCTATCCGCGCAGCAAGCTACGGGGTATTCTGGCATGTTCCATAAAAAATTTGTATAAGGGAACCATAGATCCGCTACTTAGAGCAATATCAACCCGCCACAGGAATGATCTGCTATCAAGTGAAGACTAAAACTTCGGCGCCGGGTAATAGCCGATAGAAATTTTTTACAAACTTACTTGAAAAGTGGACTCAACCAGGGTATATTTTCAAAAAAGTAGGCAAATCAGTTACACCAAACCAGAATTTGTCAGGCACAAAATATTAGTACACCATTTTG
>QIEW01000361.1 GCA_003230535.1 bacterium | reverse complement strand
TGTCTCACGACGTTCTGAACCCAGCTCGCGTACCGCTTTAAATGGCGAACAGCCATACCCTTGGGACCTGCTCCAGCCCCAGGATGCGATGAGCCGACATCGAGGTGCCAAACCTCCCCGTCGATGTGAGCTCTTGGGGGAGATCAGCCTGTTATCCCCGGCGTACCTTTTATCCTTTGAGCGATGGCCCTTCCACACAGAACCACCGGATCACTATGACCGACTTTCGTCTCTGCTCGACTTGTATGTCTTACAGTCAGTCCGGCTTGTACCATTATACTCTACGGTGGATTTCCAACCCACCTGAGCCGAACTTTGTAAGCCTCCGTTACTTTTTAGGAGGCGACCGCCCCAGTCAAACTACCCACCAGACATTGTCCTCGCACAAGATAATTGTACAGAGTTAGCAAACAGAACATTTAAGGGTGGTATCTCAAGGATGCCTCATCATAAACTGGCGTCTATGATTCAACGGCTCCCACCTATCCTGCACATAAATGTCCCATTTGCAGTGTCAAGCTATAGTAAAGGTGCACGGGGTCTTTCCGTCTTTCCGCGGGTAGGAGGAATTTTCACCTCCACTACAATTTCACTGGATTTACTGTTGAGACAGCTCCCATCTCGTTACGCCATTCATGCAGGTCGGTATTTAACCGACAAGGAATTTCGCTACCTTAGGACCGTTATAGTTACGGCCGCCGTTTACTCGGGCTTCAATTCACCGCTTCGCAAAGCTAACGGATCCTTTTAACCTTCGAGCACCGGGCAGGCGTCACACCCTATACATCCTCTTACGAGTTAGCAGAGTGCTGTGTTTTTGGTAAACAGTCGGGAGGGACTCTTTGCTGCGGCCCTATTTAGCTTTCGGAAGTAAATTCCTAATACCAATAGGGCACACCTTATACCGAAGATACGGTGCTAGTTTGCAGAGTTCCTTAACAGTAATTCTTCCACGCGCCTTAGAATACTCATCTCACCCACCTGTGTCGGTTTGCGGTACGGGCAACGGTTGTTCTCATTTAGAAGCTTTTCTCGGCACGACGGCATCAACGATTCAGAACGCTTACCGAAGTAATTGTTCTGCCTGTCAAGTCTCGGTCTCATGTGAAGCGGATTTTCCTACTTCACAACCTACACTCTTCGACCCACTATTCCATCAGTGAGCTCGTTTAGCCCTATGCGTCCCTCCATCATTCAAACAAACAACCGTCGGTATTGGAATATTAACCAATTTGCCATCGACTACCCCTTTCGGACTCGTCTTAGGTCCCGACTAACCCTACGATGACGAGCATCGCGTAGGAAACCTTGGGTTTTCGGCGAAGTAGATTCTCACTACTTTTATCGCTACTCATGCCTGCATGCTCACTTCCATCCGCTCCACCATTCCTTACCGGTATGGCTTCAACGCTGAATGGAACGCTCTCCTACCACGTGACATAAATGTCACATCTAGAGCTTCGGTGCTTGTCTTAGCCCCGTTATATTTTCGGCGCAGAATCGCTAGACCAGTGAGCTGTTACGCTTTCTTTAAAGGGTGGCTGCTTCTAAGCCAACCTCCTGGTTGTCACAGCAACTCTACATCCTTTTCCACTTAGACAAGACTTTGGGACCTTAGCTGCTAGTCTGGGTTGTTCCCCTCTCGACATAGGATTTTATCACCCTACGCCTGACTCCCGAGGTTACACATGAAGTATTCGGAGTTTGATAGGGTTTGGTACCGCGGTAAGCAGCCCTAGCCCTGTCAGTGCTCTACCCCTTCATGCTAATGCTCGAGGCTATACCTAAATATATTTCGGAGAGAACCAGCTATCACGAAGTTTGATTGGCCTTTCACCCCTATCCACAAGTCATCCCAGCACTTTTCAACGCACACGGGTTCGGTCCTCCACTGGCTCTTACACCAGCTTCAACCTGCTCATGGATAGATCACTTCGTTTCGGGTCTGCAGCATCTGACTATGTCGCCCTATTAAGACTCGCTTTCGCTACGGCTTCTCGTTTGATTAACCTTGCCAGATACCACAACTCGCAGGCTCATTATGCAAAAGGCAGTCCATCACCGTGCATAAAGCATACGGCTCTGAATGATTGTAAGTCATAGGTTTCAGGTTCTATTTCACTCCGCTCACCGCGGTCCTTTTCACCTTTCCCTCACGGTACTGGTTCACTATCGGTCTAGTAGTAGTATTTAGGGTTGGAGGGTGGTCCCCCCGGCTTCAGTCAAAATAACACGTGTTCCGACCTACTCTGGATCCTGTTAGTCTTCTCTTGATTTCGATTACGAGGCTATCACTCTCTGTGGCTCATCTTTCCAAATGATTCATCTATCAATTAAAGTACCGTATACAGTCCGCAACCCCAGTTACAAGTAACTGGTTTGCCCTAATCCCATTTCGCTCGCCGCTACTTTGGGAATCTCGTTTGATTTCTCTTCCTGAGGGTACTGAGATGTTTCACTTCCCCTCGTTCGCTCTATGTAAACATAGTAACCGGCATCACTACCGGCTGGGTCGCCCCATTCAGAAATCCCCGGATCAAAGCTTCTTGGCAGCTCCCCGAGGCTTATCGCAGCCTAGTACGTCTTTCATCGCCTCTACTAGCCAAGGCATCCACCTATGACTCTTAATATCTTTTTTTTCTAAGCGCTAATAACCGAAGTTATTAGCAATTGCACGTTGTTCACTACCTTATTAAATATAAATATTTAACTTAGTAACAAACAATGAATTATAGTTGTAATATTTTACTATTGTATTGACATTAACATTGATAATTTAAATAACTTTAGACTTTTGAAGTCTAATTCAAAGACAAACTTGTTGTTCTTGAATTAAATTTCATATTAAGCATAAGGCAAAACTTGTTTTTTGTGAGATGTGCTTCAAAAAGATGACGTAGCGT
>QIEW01000147.1 GCA_003230535.1 bacterium | reverse complement strand
GTGTGTCCGGTTCTGGATGCTAAACGGAAACAGGTGCATAGCGCGCTTTTCCGCTGGAGGGAAGGCAGGCTTCAACGGTTGTGGGAAGATAAGTTGCTCGAACCCGGCGAGCTGGTAGATTTGCTCAGTAAAGAACCGGTTGTCTTTTTAGGAGACGCTCTAAAGCTCTATGGAGATTTTTTATGCCGTCACCTTGGCGGGAAAGCATTGCTGGCCCCCAGCCATCTGCAATGGCCGAGAGCCTCCTCAGTAGCTGTATTAGGAGTATTAAAATTAGCTATCGGGGAGAAGCAGACCCCGGAAACTCTTCTGCCCAATTATGTCCGCCGACCGGCGGCCGAGGTAAAATGGGATGCCCAACACAATGGATAACTCCGCCAGAATAGATTTACACACTCATTCTACCGCATCAGACGGCCAATTCACTCCCCGTGAGCTGGTAGCCTTGGCGCAGGAGCGTCAGCTTACGACAATTGCCCTTACCGATCATGACTCGTTGGGCGGCATACCGGAAGCGTTGGCAACGGGACGGGAGCTTGGCGTAGAAGTTATTCCGGGAGTAGAGTTAAGTTTAGCCGGCGGTAGATTTACCGGGGTACATCTACTTGGCTACTATCTTGACTGGGAGTATCCCGCATTATGCCGGACTTTGGAGGAATTACGGCAAATACGGGCTCAGCGCGGCGGGAAAATGCTGGTTGCAGTTAACCGGATGTTGGCTGAAGAAGGTAAGGCGCCGCTCCAGTTGGAAGATCTTCGCCGGATAGCTCAAGGAGCGTTGGGGCGGCCCCATATTTCCCGACTATTGATCAGGCAAGGCTATGCCAAAGATCAAGACGATGCCTTTGCCCGATATCTGGCGCCCTGTAATATCCCGAAGAAGAGAATTTCTCCTCAAGACGGAATTGCTCTGGTCCGGGATGCGGGGGGCATTCCGGTATTGGCCCATCCTCACATAATGACCGATGGGCGTCGGACCGAAAACCGGAAAGATCATCTGGATTTTATCTTGCAGCTCATCTCCTGGGGAATAGAGGGGATAGAAGTTTACTATACCGGATACACTCCGGAGCAGATTGATCTGTATGGAAATCTAGCTCGCTCAAAGGGGTTGTTGGTTACCGCCGGCAGCGACTGTCATGGAGAATGGCCGGTGCCTCTGGGAGTCCTGCATCGCACATTTTCCCTGCCCTCGGATATTGTTCCCGCTATGGAAGAGCGCTACCAAAAACTCTATCATCACCCGCCAAAATCCAAGTCTGTTTTTTAATTTTCAGCTTAATTCAATAAGTAAGTCAGTTGGAAGGGTAACCGAATGCTTCGAGAGGTGATCTCAGCCAGCCGCCGGGTGGATTTAGTGGCCTGCTATCCGGATTATCTGGTGGAGACAATCCAGCAAATCGGGCCGCAGAATATTCATACCCTGGTATTGTGGACCAAAAATCCCTCTAACTTACTTACTCATGCTGGATTATCCTCAATGCTGGGGGAAGTGGAGCAGCTCTATCTGCATCTTACGATCACCGGGTTGGGGGGGAGTTGCCTCGAACGTGCCGTCCCCACTTGGGATGAGATAGAAAAATTGCTCCCTGAGGTCATGGAGGTCTTAGGGTCCCCCGCCAGGTGTTGTCTGCGTTATGACCCATTGATGGAGGTTCTTACCCCCCAAGGCGCCCGCCTGGGCAACCTTGATCCGGCATTGTTTGAAAGCATAATCGCAAAGGCCGGAACGCTGGGCATTCCCCTGGTAAAGACCTCCTATATTACCTTTTATAACAAAGTGCGGCGGCGGATGAAAAAGCACGGCTTCCAAATAGTGGAGCATCCACCGGATTGGGTGACCGACTTTATTCTCTACCGGCTAAAACCTATCTGCGAGAAATATAAGCTGGAACTCCAAACATGTACCTTACCCAACTTGGGACATCCCGGCTGCATTGACGGTCGGCGCCTCTCAGCCCTCCATCCGCAGAAAGAGCCTTGCTCTCTGGCAAAAGACAGAACCCAGCGGGCGGATTGCGGCTGCACTAAATCCAAAGATATCGGCCGCTGGTTTGCCTGCCATGCCGGCTGCCTGTATTGCTATGGCAATCCAACCCAGGGCTGTCGGGAAAACCCGATTGCAAATCCTACTGCGATTGATTTATGATAAGATAAATACTCTATCCACCACCGCCACTATCGCTCAGGCCGGTTATTTGATGCGGCGCCCTTGACCTGCTCCATACCGGTTTGATGACAAGTTGTTATTACTATAAAATCTCGATAAAAAATGATATTTCGAACCTGGAAAGTTAAGAAACCTTCGCTTGGCAGGACCATAAAATTCTCTTTAATTATATTCTATCTGGCGCTGGTCGCTGGTCTGTGTTTCTATCTATTACTTTCCCGAAATTTACGAATTTTTCTCCGATCAGGAGAGGCTCCACTCCTTCTTAGACCGGTTTGGTGTTCTGTCGCCGATGGCCTTTATCCTCCTTCAAGTATTTCAAGTGCTTTTTGCCCCTATTCCCGGGGAGTTCACCGGATTTTTGGGTGGTTTTATATATGGTAATATATGGGGAGCGGCCTACTCCACGGTAGGGCTGATTATAGGTTCCCTGCTGGCTTTTAGTATCTCAAGAGCCGCCGGAAAACCTTTTATCGAAAAATTTATCCCGACCGAGATTATTGAAAAGTATGATACTACGATCAGGAAGAAGGCCGACCTGGCTTATTTTTACATGTTCCTGATCCCGGGGTTCCCCAAAGATTATTTATGCTTTTTGTTGGGATTAGCTCCTATGGGATACAAGGAGTTTCTCGTTATTTCCACCTTCGGGAGGCTGCTGGGCACTGTCGCCCTAACTTTGCAGGGAAGCTTTTTAAGACAGGGCCGCTATAAGATATTACTTATATTTGTGGTAATATCGGCGGTTGTGCTTATAGCGGCTTATATTTACCGGTCAAAAATAGAAAATTTTATCAGGAAGAAATACACCTGATTGGATACGGCTGACAGCCGCCCGTCATCTATAATCCAGTTCCATTGAACCTTTATGCTTTCCAGTCGTAGTTTTTCGTAAAAAATGTTTCCGCAGGTCAGCAAGGCGGTATCGCAATATATACGGGCGACCGTGGGGGCAGCAAGGCGGGCATTGCAGTTGAGCCAGTTCCCGTAAGAGATGGCGTATCTCCTCCGGTTTTAACTGCTGATTAGCTTTGATAGCCGAATGGCAGGCCATCTGCTTTAGAAGCTCATCTCTTAGCTCCGCCGGAGAGATGGCGGCCTCCTTCCCCAAACCGTCCAGTATGTCCTGGATTATCCGTCCCAACCCTCCCGGTTCGAGGTCTCCCGGAGCGGCTTGAAGAGCAAAAGTCCGCCCGCCGAGCGCCGCTATCTCAAATCCCAGCTCTGCAAATACTTCCGCCTGCTCCTCTAATATGGCGGCTTCCTTAAAGGAAAGTTCCAATACTATGGGAAACAGTAACCTTTGGACTCCGTAACTATCGGATTTGGTTTCTTCAGATGGAGGCGTATTATAACGCCGGCGTAATGCCTCGTATCGCACCCGCTCATGAGCCGCATGCTGATCGATGATCACCAGCTCGGACGAGTTTTGGCAGACAATAAAACTGGCGTCTATTTGCCCGACAGGCTCCAATGAGGCAAAAAACTGTTGATCTGCCGGTGGTGCAGGATGCTCCTCAATCCGGATAGGTTTGGTATCTCCAGTTAGAGGCGTCAAGGCAGCCCTTGCCTTCCCGGGTAACGGCTCCTGAGAATGGGGCTGGCCGGCGGAAGGGGTTGATGGCGAGGGGGGCGTTGTCTTCTCAAAATAAGCCTCCACCGCCCCTTTTATCCGTTCCCGATAGGGGGTTTTTGAACCGGGAGCGCCAGTCCTGTCAGCATCCACTTCATTTTCATTGTGATCGCCCAGAGGCTTATAATCGCCGGTAGTAGCGCGAGGCTGCGGAGCCTGTCCCTCATCTCCGGCTGATGGGGAGGGATGACTTAGGGGAGCGGAGAAAACTGAAGCAGCGGATAAGGCGTCAGTCAAGGTTTGCTGGACGGCGGATAATATGCTGTGCCGGATTTCTTTGCTCCTCCTGAACCTTACCTCCAGCTTGGCCGGATGCACATTCACATCCACCGCCTCGTACGGTATCTCCAGGAACAGGACCCAGATCGGATGACGTCCTTTAGGCAGGAGGCGGCGATAAGCCTCATACACGGCCCCGGAGATGAATTTGTCTTTAACCAGGCGTTGATTGACAAAATTGGACTGGTATTCGGTGTTGCTCCGATGCAGCTTGGGATTGGAGATGTAGCCTTGCAGGTGAATGTCTTCGCTATGATAGTCTAGGGATAGGAGCCCTGAGGCCACATCAGATCCGTACAAAGCGGCCAGACGCGGCGGCAGCTCCGTTACCGGCGGCAGCTCAAAAATTGTGCGGCCTGCGGCCCGCAAAGTGAAATGCACTCCCGGATGTGACAGAGACTGCTGGGATAAGATACGGCTAATGTAACTTTGCTCTTTGTCAGAAGATTTTAAAAATTTCAGCCGCGCCGGCACATTATAGAACAGATTTCGCACTTCTATCACTGTGCCCGGCGGAGCGCCCACATCGGTTACCCTCTTGATAGTCCCCCCTTCAATAATGATCTGAGTTCCCGCCACGCCATCCGGTGTATTAGTCGCCAGCTTCATCCTGGAAACAGCCGAAACGGTGGCCAGGGCCTCACCCCGAAAACCGAAGGTGGCAATCCGTTCGAGGTCATTGGAGGAGTTTAACTTACTGGTCGCGTGACGCTCTACCGCTAACAAGGCATCCTGGGAGTTCATCCCGCAGCCGTTGTCCGCCACCCGGATAAGTCGCTTTCCTCCGTTAATCAAGACGACATTTATCTGGTCCGCCCGGGCGTCCAGTGAGTTTTCCACCAGTTCCTTTACTACCGAAGCCGGTCGTTCCACCACTTCTCCGGCCGCAATCTTGTGGATGGTCTCCTCGGATAAAACCCGGATTACGCTTCCGGTAGCCATATATTCAAACTAGACCTCAACTATAGTGTGTATTTGACAAAAAAATGCTTCTCCTAGATCCCGGCTTATTCATAAATCCACGGTAAACATTAATGGTGTTATTTGAATACAGGCGCTTATATGATGCAATCGTAAAAAGTCCCGGGTGTCATTGCGAGGCGGGTTTATCGCCGAAACAACCCATTGATTTGTAATGAAATTTGAGATTGCTTCGCTTCGCTCGCAATGACAAAAATCGGCGCTTTTTGACTTTTTACGAAACCATCTTATATAATAACGGCCAAAAAACAAAATGGCTCATACAAATCACCGAAAACTTCCGCTATGGAAGCGACCAACTCCGAGCGTGTTATAAGTCCCGAATTGTTCGGGTAGATAGAATTATTATAAGATAGAAGAGAGATTATAGGTATAAAAAAATAATTAAACTTAATAACTCAAGTTTCGGAGTTGCAATTTAGCTCGATGGGCATCATATTGTTGATTAATGTATCAAATCAATTCAAGCAGCTGAGATATTTTTTCTTGGGGGATATTTACGGCGATTAGCTCTATTGACAAACTTAGAAGCAGCTTGAAGTACTCAAATATGCGTTGGGCAAAGGTGCGCTCCACTATTTCGTCAGCCATTTGTTCGAACAGAGTTTTGCAAACACTGTAGCATCCCTTCTGACGCAGGATGTAAGAGATTACGATATAACGGATGAATACCAAACCCCTGATGGGCGATGATCGCGTCAAAATCCCGGTTTTGCCCCAACACGATGGTAACTGGTTGAGAATTAGGCAATTGTACTGTAAGTGCAGCAGCTTTTATCCCCAGGGAGGTGATACTTTGCAGAGATTCCCGGGCAAAGCGGCGGTAGAGTTGCGGCTAAGGTGTATCTTTGGCCCTGATAAGCATATTTGGTTTTGCAGCGGGCTAATTGGCAGACCACATTATAGCCTATCCGGTAGGCGGCCATAATAACCTTGGGATGGGCAAACCAGCTCTATTTTTTTGCCTCGCTTATGATTGGCGGTATCCTCGGCAATCAACAGTTTGTCTTTATGGGGCACATCTCCTGCCAGTTTTATGGTTCGCCTCACCAATGTGGCGCCGCAGACTTTTAACTGTCTGGAAAAATTAAGTTTGGCCAGCGCCAGGAATATGTCATATTCCAGATGGGATAACTTTTCTTTATAGGATTTTAAGTTATGGCTGATTTCTCCTTGAAAATGCGATATAGATTGAAGTATAGTTTTTACTGCGGCTCCTTAGATGTTAATTGCTTGATATTGTTAACCTAACTTTTTGTCAAGTATAACATATTTGGAGCCGTTTTGCTATTATATTCTTATATTTATCAACTCATTATCCTATAACATTGCCCAATTTTGCTCTCCGAAACTTGAGTACTTAAATAACTTATGTCGAACCCACGTTCCTAACTGCAGTCAGGTCCTGAGGATCTGACTGCACAAAAAACAAAATGGCTCATACAAATCACCGAAAACTCTCGCTATGGAAGCGACCAACCCCGAGCGTGTTTATGATCCCGAATTATTCGGGAGAAAAAAAACTTTTTCATGATAGAATGAAACTGTTAATATTTGGACGGATGTAGTAATGTCCGGTTAGATTTTTGCAATATGAGGTAACCATCGTCAATGATCCGATGTTAAACTTCCGATGTTTACTATAAAGGGGCGCTTTACCCTTGACATTTTCGGCTTGAGACAAGCCGAAAGATCGAGCCTCTTGCAGTATGCTGTGAACCTAACCGGACAACGCTGGGACAGATGGCATAAAAAAATCCCCCTTAATCCCCCTTTGCCAAAGGGGGAAGACAACGGGTTCCCCTTCCAAAGAGGGAGACTACTGGTGGGTGCCGGTTCGTCCCAGCACCTGCGGGCATGGGAGACAACGGGTTCCCCCTGGAGATTAACAGGTTCCCCCCTTTATTAAAGGGGGATTTAACCCCGCACCGAACAGGCGCTTTGTTTAGCACAGAAATTAAGAACTAATGTCCATAGCCTATTGGATCTATAAATTTGGTCTTTTCTTGTTCATTTTTTTTTCTCTCCCGTCATTATTATGGACAATGCTTTATCGCGGAAAATACCGGCGAAGCTTGGACAATGGCGGGTTGGGACAACGTTTTGGAATTTTCTCCCCGGAGGTAAAGCGGCGATTTGCCGGAAGGAGGTGCCTGTGGCTGCATGCGGTGTCGGTCGGTGAAGTAGCGGCGGTGGAACCGCTGGTTAAAGTTGTTCGGGAACGCTATCCCCGGCTCCGGTTAGTGGTCTCTACCGTAACCGAAACAGGAAATGGTTTGGCACAAAAACTCTATGGCAAGATGGGAGAAGTTATTTATTTCCCGCTGGATTTCGACTTTGCTATCCGGCGAGCAGTGGAAGCCATAAATCCCGCAGCGCTGGTAATCGCTGAGACTGAGATTTGGCCTAACACCTTACGCTACCTGCACCAAAAGGGTATACCGGCTATTATCATAAATGGTCGGATTTCTAACCGATCTTTCCGGAATTACCTCCTGGTTAGGAAGTTTATTGGCCATGTGTTAAATTATGTTTCTAAGTTCTGTATGCAAACCGATATAGATGCGGAGAAAATCCAGTCGCTGGGCGCTGATCCTGATCGGGTTATGGTAGCCGGCAATCTAAAGTTTGACCGACAACCAAAAGTTAACTGTAAGGAGATAATTCAACGGCTCCAGGCGGAGTTATGCCTGCGGCCGGAAAGGCCGGTATGGGTGGCCGGAAGCACTCATTCCGGGGAGGAAGAGATGGTGTTGGCGGCCTATAAGGGGTGTTTGCGGCGTTACCCTGAGCTGATGTTGATTTTAGCCCCGCGCCATCCGGAGCGGCTGCCCCGGGTAGAAGCTTTATTGGAAGAGACCAAGTTGCCTTGGGTAAGGAGGTCCCATCTTTCGCCATCAGCATCAGCATCAGCAAAACCTCGGGCAAAGATAATATTACTGGATACGGTGGGAGAATTATCTGAGCTATATGGTTTGGCGACAGTAGTCTTTGTAGGCGGAAGCTTGGTGCCCACAGGGGGGCATAATGTTTTGGAGCCGGCTTTATGGAAAGCGCCCATCCTGTTCGGCCCATATATGGATAATTTCCAGCAGATTGCCGACCGGATAAAAGGAGCGGGGGGCGCTTGGGAGGTGCAAAATTCTAAGGAGCTGGAAGAAAAAGCCCGCCAACTGTTGGCAGACCCAAAGCTGCGGACTGAGATGGGAGAGGCGGCTTATGGGCTGCTGGAGAAAAATCGCGGCGCCACCCAGCGGACGCTGAAGCTTTTGGAAAACCACTTGCCTCAGATTGGGCTTTGAGCTGGGAAGAACCTATTTTTTAGGGGCAGTTTGTGGAGAAAAGATGAAGAATCTTATGAGAACTTCTTGGGTTATACTTTTAATCCTGGTAGTGCCATTCATTCAGTCCAGCCTGTTTGACATGTTTGCCTACCAGGGAGTAAGGCCCGATTTCATTCTTATATTAGTGGTGTATTTTGCTTTATTTGAAGGGGTGCCCAGGGCTACCATGATCGGGCTTATTACGGGCTTCATCCAAGACGCCCTCTTAGGTGGACCTTTGGGGCTTTATCTCCTTACCAAAACCATATTAGGCTATACTTTGGCTAATATGGGTAAAAAAATAGTGTCCGCTAACCTTATGGTTCAGATGATAGTAGTAGTTACTGGCACTTTATTGGAAGGAGTGATTGTTGGGGGGATTTTTAGTTTCTTTAAGTTACGTTTGTTAGAACTATCATCTTGGGGATATTTGATTTTCCTCCAAGCGGTTTATAATGGGGCGGTTTCATTGGCGTTTATTCCGTTGTTATCCTGGTTGGGCCGGAGAGACTTAAAGAGAAAAAAAAATTATCCCGGCCGCTCAGGTCGCAGCAGATATGACCGGGCGATGTAAAGCGCTAATCTTTTCAACCTAACAGCTTAGCGCCGCGTTCCTTAAATAACGGCACATTTAAATGTCATTAAGGAGGAGCGCAAGTTCTGAAGCTGTTTTTTAGTTAGCGGATAGTATCCGCCGCCATTTTTTAAAAAAACAGATTAAGGATTTTTGCGGTGGAATCAAACCTAACAGCAACTTTTTCTCATTTGAAATTACTTAGCCCTGATTATTCATAAATACAAGGCAAACAGTGATGATGTTATTTTAATATAGCTAGTAAATAGTTTCATTAAAATATCGACAAAATGACTGAGGTTGTATATAATTCTTGCCAAACCCCAAAAAGGAGGAATTATGGCAAGAA
>QIEW01000403.1 GCA_003230535.1 bacterium | reverse complement strand
TTAATAAGTGATATTGTAAGGGAAATGGATCCAGCGGCCGCCTCCGCTTCTATAATACTGGTGCCGATCACAGACCCATATGTATCTTCTTTGACAAATACTGCTCGTCGGCGCTCCGCATATTTCGCAGCATTTTAATGGTTTTTCCAAAGCTCCTTCCGGGAATTCGGGCGCTAATATTTCATAAATTATATGTCTCTCATGGCAGAATCTTTGGTTTGCCAATAATGTATTCAGGGGTTCCACTGCCGGTTCACCTAACTTACCAAAGACTTTTGCGGCATCTTCGCGGAAATCCGGATCACCATACCAAAAGGCAAAGATCAATGGTCCTATTGCCGGTTCACCTAACTTACCGACCTCATCCCAATTTTCAGAGGCAACTAAGAACCAGATTTTCCCCTCAGCATCTTTTGGCTGCCAACCCATCTCACTCAAGGCTTCAGCGGCCGCTTTTCGTGCAGGTTGGTTTTTACTTCTAAGAGAGGCGGCAAGAGATTTTCCGTTCCCTTCTGCCTCCCATCTTCTCACATCCTCAACCGTAGCGGCACAACCTATACTGAGAAAAACCAGAAACAGCAGCAGAAGGATTATTTTCTTCACCTGAGCAGTCTCGCTTTCATAAGCGTTGGCGTTCACGCAACCGGAGGTTGAGTGGCAGGCGCGTATATGGGCAAACCCGTTCGCCAAAAATGCGTAAACATGCTATGTTTCATGTTCCCTACCTTCCCTATAGGTAACCATACCGTTTTAAGCAATTATACATAATAGAGGATGGCTAATAAAGAAAAATCGAGCTTTTAAATAAAATCCAAAATCCCAACCTCAACCTTTGATATTTGCTGAGCCCTGGACATTTTTCTCAGTAGCGATCATTTATCCCGAATAATTCGGGATCATAAACACGCTCGGAGCTGGTCGCTTCCATAGCGAAAGTTTTCGGTAATTTGTATGAGCCATTTTGTTTTTTGACCATTATTTTGTAACTAGCTGTATCCAAATAACATCATTAATGTTTACCGCGGATTTATGAATAATCCGGGTTATTGCTGTTGTTCCCACCAATTTCGCCAACCTGCCGCATCTTTTTCAAAATCCTTCCCGGTTAAATTTCTCAACGTTGCAGTAACGTAGTTACAAACCTTTTCGTCATTATCATTGTCTAACACGGTAATCAGAGGTTCGATTGCCCGCGCATCACCTATTTTCCCCAGATATACGGCAGCCAACAGGCGGACATTATTATCCTCATCCTGAAGTGCGGTAATGAGCGGCTCTACCGCCGGCGCCCCCAACTCACCGGCCTTATTCCACTTTCGGGAGGCAACCAGGAACCATGCTTTTTCCTCTTCATCCTTAGGTTGCCAGCCGATCTTAAGCAATTCATCGGCGGCGATTTTGCGGACGCGCCAATCCTTATCCCTTAATTTAGCGCGTAGCGGTTCTGCCGCCTGTTTATCGCCGATCTTTCCTGAAGTCCTCATAGTGGTTTTCCGGCTATTGTCGTTTTCATCTTTATGGGCTATGCTCAACATTTCTATATATTTAGTACTAATATTGTTCAGCGCCCAGGAGGCGGCCTCAGTGACCGAAAATTCTTCGTCTCGGAGAGCGAAAGTCAGCGGTTTTACCGCCCGCCTATCTCCGATCTTCCCCAGAGACAAGGCCGCGGACCTCCGTACCCGCCAATCTTCATCTTTAAGCCCGGCACATAATGCTTCTACTGCCCGGGGATCGCCCATTTTTCCTAATTTCCTGGCAGCAGCCTCACGATTATAGATGTTTTCATCCCCAAGCGCTAAGATTAGCAACTCCACTTTATTATTTTTTTCTTTATCTTCCTCAAATTTAATTATATTTTTCCCGCTGACAGCGCACCCAACAATTAGGTTCGCTACTAACACTAAAATTATCCCGATTTTCATCATGGCCTCTCTGCCCTACTAGTACAGCGTTTTCATAAGTTTTTAGGTTTATCCTGCATTATTTTGGCATTCCTGCCCCCGCTTTCGCGGGGATAAACTTCAGCAGGAATCCAGTAATGGCTCCAGGTTCTACCTGGTTTTTTATCGGTCTGGATTCCTGGTCAAGCCAGGAATAACAAACACATAAGCCATATATTTAACGCTGACATATACCTTACGACTTCTTTATTTTATCTTGTAATATCAGGAAAAGCAAGAGAGAAACAAATAAAGTTCCATATTTGATGGTCTCGTAAAAAGTCGTCATTCCCGCGAAAGCGGGAATCCATCCTGATTCTAACTATCTGAAAATGATGGATTCCAGTTTGCACGGGAATGACAAGAATTTGTGTTTTCTGGCTTTTTGCGAGTTCATCATATTTTAGATACCTGAAAAGTTGAAAAACGGTAGAAAATGGCGAGTGACAACTAAGGAACTTGGAAATATCCAATATACCGTTTGTGCTGTCGGGTCATCAGACCTGACAGCCTGAACCTGCCACCACCTGAAACGAATATCCAATTATACCGTTTTAGGATTAATCGTAATGTTTTTTCTGTGGTGTCAGATTCAGGAAATCTGACACCTCCTAAAATCGCAGTTAGGTCTGAGGACCTGACTGCGCAAAAAGCACTCGGGAATCTGAAAATGATGGATTCCCGTTTGCACGGGAATGACATTTTTAGACTTTTGCAAGTACCTCAATAGAAAGGATTTGTTTTAGCTGTGTTGTAGAGCGGCGGCTGTTTCGGGGTTATAACAAACAAAGTGCTGGGAGTGTTACATATTTATCCGACTGCATTTATGGAACATGCCAGAATACCCCGTCCCTTGGGGCGGGGATAGGTCTCATTGCTGACAATTACAGATTAATATGAATTATTAAGATAGCAAATACAATATGTTATCTTGCTTATTAATAACACTTAGATTGCATAATGGTCTCACGAGGCAACTTTCTTTTTTGGCGCAGGAAGCGCCCAGGAAAATTATAAGTATCAGTGATACAATCATCAGTGATGTGCAGACAATATTGACGATTTTCATCGATGGATTGCTCGCTGGTTTAGATGTTTTACCGAAAGGAAGCTAGTAGAGCATCCATTTTTATTTGATGGGTTGATAAAGTCTTTTAGTCCTCTCTCCCCTGGGGGGAGAGAGTTAGAGTGAGGGGGAA
>QIEW01000276.1 GCA_003230535.1 bacterium | reverse complement strand
TTGCAGAAGTACTACTCTCTGTGACCTCTGCGTTCTCTGCGGTTAAAATCACCGAGCCTTGGTCAGTATTTTAGTTTCCCGTAACATGAGTAATTAATATTAATGCGGTGGACTGGGGGGGAGCGGGGAGATATCAATCCCGGATTATTCATAAATCTACGGTAAACATTGATGATGTTATTTGAATACAGCTATTTACAAAATAACGGCCAAAAAATAAAATTTTTACACAAATCACCGAAAACTCCCGCTATGGAAGCGACCAACTCCGAGCGTGTTATAAGTCCCGAATTATTCGGGTCAATAGGGTTGTGATGGAGATTTATGTCTTAGGATTGTTGGGTAGTCCCCGGGCAGGTGGGAATTCAGATCTACTGTTGGATAGTTTTTTAGCTGGCGCACAGGAGAGTGGAGGAGAAACAGAGAAGCTAATCTTAAATGAACTCCAAATCAGACCTTGCCAAGAGTGCGGCGGTTGTGATGGGACCGGTATCTGTATTCAAGAGGACCGGATGAGGGAAGTTTATCCTAAGCTGGAGAAGGCGCACATTGTAGCCGTAGCTTCACCTATTTTCTTTAGCGGGGTGACGGCCCAGCTTAAAGCCATGATAGACCGCTGTCAGTGCAACTGGGTGAGGCGGTATCGGCTCGGTCGGCCACCTCAGGATACTCCAAGTCCCCAGGGGCATAAAGATCGGTTGGGAGTGTTTCTTTCCGTACGGGGACAGATGGGGCGGGGGATTTTTGATGCTGCCGGGCCGGCAAGGTAGTGCGGGCGTTTTTTGCTACCGAAGGGTTCTCTTATGCCGGAGAGTTGTTTGTAGACGGTTTGGACAACTTAGGAGCTATTCTGTCTCGCCCCGAGGCGTTAGGTGAATCCAGAGCGTTAGGTCAAAAATTGGTTAATAAGTTAATCCCGGATTATTCATAAATCCACGGCAAACATTGATGATGTTATTTGAATACAGCCACTTACAAAATAACGGTCAAAAAACAAAATTTTCATACAAATCACCGGAAACTCCCGCTATGGAAGCGACCAGCGGGAGCGTATTATAAATCCCGAATTATTCGGGTAATGAGTTGAAGGGGGGGATGGCCGATGGAGTTGAAAGGTAGTAAAACCGAGCAAAATTTAATGACGGCTTTTTCAGGAGAATCACAAGCCAGAAACAAATATACATTTTTCGCCCAGGAAGCCAGGAAGGCGGGCTACGAACAACTTGCCGCTATATTTGAGGAGACAGCCGATAACGAAAAAGCCCATGCTGAGCTGCTGTTCTGTTTCTTGAAAGGTGTGGGGAATAGCGCTGCCAATTTGAAAACCGCCGCTGCCGGTGAGCATTATGAGTGGACGGAGATGTACCCTGGATTTGAAAAGGCAGCCCGGGAAGAGGGTTTTTCTGAGATAGCCGAATTCTTCAAGGAAGTGGCCGAAGTAGAAGAGCAGCATGAGAAGCGCTATCTGGCTTTACTTGATAATCTAACTAAAAGCCGGGTGTTCAGGCGGGATCAAAAGGTGCGCTGGCACTGCCGGAACTGCGGGTATATCCACGAAGGTTTGGAGGCGCCGGATATTTGCCCTGCCTGCCGAAAACCGCAAAGCTTCTACGAACTATGGCGCCCTAATTATTAAAGCGGTTACTATTTGCTTAAGTGGGTTCCTCCGGTTTTTGTGTGGGTGAGGTGGTGGAGAAACCTATAATATTTTCCGCCTTTGACAAAGGTGGATTAAGGGGGATTCCCGATGTTTCAGCCTGTCTCAGGCCGAAACTACTAAAGGGGTACGCTACCCCTAAAAAACCTTTCGGCTTGAGACAAGCCGAAAGATCGAAGGAGTAGGCGATACTCCGTGGTGTTACCCCAAATTAATAGCCTGATACCAGCGGAGGCTCGCCTGCTTAGGGACTTAGAACATTTTAAAGTAAAGTTTTGTGGTTTTTTTGTGCTTTGTGCAGTCAGGTCCTCAGACCTGACTGCGGTTTTAGGAGGTGTCAGATTTGAGAATCTGACACCACAGAAAAAACATTACTGTTTCATCTTAAAACTGCATATTGGATATTTCCAAGCCCCTTAGGTGGAGGACAAATTGATCGAAGGCGTCAGATTAAAAAAGCTGAAGGTTATTCCCGATGAACGGGGCCGGCTCCAGGAGATCCTACGGGCCGATGACGAACTGTTTTTAAAGTTCGGCCAGGTTTATTTCTCTACGGCTTATCCTGGAGTAGTCAAAGGCTGGCATTATCATAAGGTTCAGACCGATAATATTACCGTAATCAAGGGCATGATGAAGCTGGTATTATATGATAGCCGCCAGAAATCTCCTACCCACGGAGAGATAGCTGAATACTTTATTGGAGAGCACAATCCCTTATTGGTGCAAATCCCGCCGCTGGTGATGCACGGCTTAAAATGTATCGGCGCCGATGAGGCCGTGGCTCTCAATATCCCCACGGAGCTCTATAACTATACTCAGCCGGACGAGTATCGCCTTCCATATAACGACAGCTCTATCCCTTATGACTGGGGACGGAAAGACGGCTGAAATAAACCAGCATATTAATACCCTGGTATTATCCGTCTAAGCAGTTCGGTTATGCGGTCTGGTTGTTTATCTTTTATTAGCTGGAGAATATCCGAACAGACCAACTCCTGGAATATTTGCCGGCGTCTGCTTTGCTCCGGTACGAGCAGCAGGACCCTCTCCCGCACTTCACCCAGCAACTCCAGGTATTCGGCATATTCATGGCCGATGATTTTCTCCAAGTCCCGACGGAGCTTCTTCGCCAAAGCGGGACTCCTCCCGCCTGTAGAGATGCTGATCTGTAACTCTCCCCGGGTAATTGATGAGGGGACAATAAAGCTGCACAGTTCCGGTTTGTCCACCACATTCACCGGTATCCCCAAATGATTTGCTTCCTCGGCCACTTGTTCATTTACGGCGGCATCAGGAGTGGCGCTGATCACCAGAGCAGTGGTTTCTTGTGGTTTGCCCGCCAGATCGCCAGGCCGGTATGCTCTCGCTAACCATTGGATACGGCGCTCCTTTTCCAGGGCCTGGAGCTGAGGGATAAGCTGAGGGCTGATCACAACAACTCCCGCCCCCGCATCCAGGAGAGAGCCGACCTTGCGCTCAGCTACTTTACCTCCGCCAACAACTACGCACCTTTTCCCGGTCAGAGAAAGTAAAACAGGATAATATTGTGTCATATAAGACTGAAATTTAAGTCAAAAATAACTAATAGCAAGTTGCCGTCAAACATATAGATATCATATAGATGTTTCGGCCTGTCTCATACCAAGTTGCCATCAGATGGTTAACTGTCAGGTGGTAACACCTAGACAGCACCTTAACCTTATACACCTAGACAGCAACCTTATAGCTATATTTATAGGTTTACAGTAGGTTATGGCGTTACGGTGGCGTCAGGAGTTACCTCCTGACGCAAATCCTTCATGTTTGATGGCAACCTACAATTTAGTATAATAACTGATGTAAAAAAAGTATACTTTAAAAGCTCACAAACTGTGATTTGTTGTCAGTGACAGATTCACGGAGCAAGGAGCAATTCAAGGATTTTGTGGTGTCAGATTCTCAAATCTGACACCTGGCTAAAACCGCAGTCAGGTCTGAGGACCTGACTGCACAAAATCACCGTTTATGGACT
>QIEW01000451.1 GCA_003230535.1 bacterium | reverse complement strand
AGGACAACCTTATGCGGCACAATGTGGGTTGGCGTTACAATAGGCAATAGGAACGCATCCGGCCCAAAGAGGATCTGATTAAGGATGGAGCCCTGGCTAATTAAGTGAAAATTTTCATCTAATCCTATGGATGCCACAGGAACAACCGGCGCTCCAGTAAGCAGGGCCAATTTTATAAAACGGTATTCGTCATTCCAGATAAGCTTGTATTTCATCTTATCATTTTTGATACCCTCTTTTGGCCCGCCGGGGTAAATAAGGATTATCTCTTTTCTTTTTAACAGGTTGACGGCATTAACCGCGTTACCATCCACCCCGCCCCATAACAGTACCGTTTCCCGAATAAAGGGATGCTTCCTCAAGTTCTTACTTGCCAGGGATCTGATTACCCTTCCTTTTTCGTTAAAGAATTTGGTTACCAGCAGCATTCCGTCTATCGGAATAGCGCTATGGTTCATCACCAGAATAGCCGGCCCTGAGATGGGGATATTATCTATCCCGACGATCTCAAATCGGAGAGATTTCTCAAAAATCTTCGTCAGATGACCCATGGCCTGGATGAACTCTTTACTATACAGATCTATGGAATGGATATATTCTTTTTTCACCGGAAAAGCCTCAATGACTTAGGCCAGTTTACCTGGACGCCTGCTTTGTGGAGGATCGCCTCTGTTTCATGCAGCTTATCTATGGTGTGGTCATAACCGCTCTGGAGGGCCTCCAATCTTAAATTCATTCTCATAGGATTGCTGCTCATTATGGAGCAGTCTTTGGGTTCTATTAAAATCAACTCCTTACCCATTTCGTCCACAATTTTTCTCATATCATGGGAAAGACGCTCACTATTTATGATCCTGAAGGATTGCTCAAGTATTTTAAAGATTCCCCGGTCATGGAAGAATCCCGGATCCATACAATTGAACGTAATCGGATTAATACAGATAATTATATCGGCTTCAGAGATTGCTTCTACATTGGCTATACAGCTTAAGATGCCGTCAACATAATAATTCCCGTCTATAATAGTGGGGCTTCCTAACCCGGGGAAACTACAGGAAGCACGGACAGCCCTGGCAACATTATCGGCTCTGGTGAACACCCGCTGCTTACCGCTATCCAGATTAGTGGCTGTAATATATAAATCCTTAGTGTAGGGCTTAGGGGCGCACTCCTGTAAAATATTGGAAAAAAAATTCTCTATCACACTCAAATCCACCAGTGATTTGGGCGCTTTAAAACAGAGTTCATAGACCGATTCCTTGTATTTTTTTGGTCCCATCGTAAGCACAACGCCAAGCAAACCATATGGGATAATAGATAACCTGCCTAAATTTTTAATATAATCCAGCTTAATATGTTCAAACGGATTATGCTCATCCGGGAATATTTCATGCGCCACCAATGCCGCTACCGCCGCTCCGGCGCTTACGCCGGATATTTTGTCGATTGGTATGCCGCAATCAAGCAGCGCCCGGATACTGCCGGCCTCGAAGAAGTAACCGGTCACTCCCCCGCCGCTTAACGCTACACCAACCGTTTTTTTACGTTTCATTTTTTATCTGACAAAACTACAGAGGTAGCCGGGTTAAATAAGAGCTTGAAAAAAGCGGCCTGTTCTGTCATAAAATATATAGAACACAACCGGACAACGCTGATATAAACCATATTTTATAAGGATATTATTTTCTATGCTAAAAGTAAAGCCGGATGTATTACAACTAAAGCCCTACACTCCAGGCAAGTCTACAACTGAAGTCCAACGCAAGCCAGGGTTGAAGGAGGTAGTAAAACTAGCCTCCAATGAAAATCCCCTGGGGCCCTCGCCAAAGGCCGGGTCAGCTATCAGTGAAGCGGCGGCGAACCTTCACCGCTATCCCGACGGGAGCGGTAGCAAGCTAAAGGGCGCCCTCGCCCACAAATTAAACATTGTACCGGATAACCTAATTCTGGGGAACGGTTCGGATGAGGTACTGGAACTGGTCGCTAAGGCTTTCATTATCCCTGGAGACGAAGTAATTACCGCTTCGGTGACTTTTGTGGAATACGAATTTGTATCCAAGCTCAACGGGGCTAAGCTGATTTGCCTGCCCCTGCGGGAATTTACCTATGACCTGCCGCGGATGGCGGAGGCGATTACCTCCAACACTAAGCTGATATTTATCGCCAATCCTAATAACCCCACGGGAACAATGGTAAATGATGTGCAATTTGGGGAGTTTATGGCCAGGGTGCCGGAGGATGTGTTGGTAGTGATGGACGAGGCGTACTTTGAATTTGTGGAGCAAGAGAGCTATCCTGATACTTTGGAGTTTGTCCGTCAAGGCCGGAATGTAATGGCGCTCAGGACATTTTCCAAGCTTTACGGACTGGCGGGCCTCAGAATTGGCTACGGCATAGCCGCCCCCGAGGTAATCGGCTATTTGAACCGGGTGCGGCAGCCATTTAACGTCAACAGCTTAGCGCAGGCAGCCGCTCTCGCCGCCCTGGAGGATAAAGAACATATCGCCCATACTCTGGAGGTAATCAGCCGGGGCAGAAACTACCTGAAGTGTGAACTGGAGGCTTTAGGCTTACGCTGCGTCCCTTCAGTGGCAAATTTCATCTTGTTCGACACCGGTCGGGATGGAAACAGCGTCTATCAGAAATTGCTTTCTGAAGGCGTAATTGTCCGGACAATGGGGATCTATAATCTCCCCGGTTTCCTGCGGGTTACCGTGGGTACTCCACAAGAAAATCAACTCTTCATAAAATCCCTGGGACGTGTATTGGAGAATGAGAAGTAAACCAATCTGCAATCAGATGATTAACTGTCAGGTGGTAACACCTGACAGCACATGGGTGAGTAGGTTATGGGTGAGTAGGTTATGGGTGAGTAGGTTATGGGTGAGTAGGTTATGGGTGAGTAGGTTATGGGTGAGTAGGTTA
>QIEW01000154.1 GCA_003230535.1 bacterium | reverse complement strand
CCTCCACGATGAAATCAGGGTGGTAAAAGTCGAAGGCTTCCGGCGGGTCAAAAACCTTCTGTGCGGGCAGACGCTGGCCGAACAGATTATAGGTCCTGCGCAGGGGGAGGTTCTGGCATCTCAAGGAATCAAGCTTACCGGGGATCTGCTGGATAACCTGAAGAGCTACTTCTGGAAAGGGGGAGAGATTAAAGTCTCCAGCCGCGATATCCGCCAGACTATCGCTGAAATTCGACAGCAGGTCGACGAGCAAATTAATCTGCTGCGTACTATTTGAGAGGTTAGGCAAAAAAGGGGAGTTGTCTCCTGGAGTAATAAAAATGGTTCGGGTTTACGTGGCCATGAAGCGAAAGCTCTCCGTAGGTGACAAGATGGCCGGGCGGCATGGGAATAAAGGCGTAATCGCTAAGATTGTCCCTGAAGAAGATATGCCCTACCTGCCGGATGGAACACCCATAGAAATTATCTTAAACCCATTGGGTGTACCGTCTCGAATGAATGTGGGACAGATTTTGGAAACACATTTGGGCTGGGCGGCCAAGACTCTGGGGATACATGTTAAGGTGCCGGTATTTGAAGGCGCCTCGGAAGAAGAAATTAAGAACGAACTGGTCGGATGCGGTCTATCCCCCACGGGCAAGACCATCCTCTATGATGGTCGTACCGGCGAACCATTCGACCAGGAGGTCACCGTAGGCTATATTTACATAATGAAACTATCTCATTTAGTAGATGACAAAATTCACGCCCGATCCATTGGCCCGTATTCGTTGGTAACCCGGCAGCCTCTTGGCGGGAAAGCCCAGTTTGGCGGACAACGGTTTGGAGAGATGGAAGTCTGGGCGCTGGAAGCCTATGGCGCCGCCTACACCCTCCAGGAAATGCTGACAGTCAAATCAGATTACGTCCATGGCCGGACTAAGGCTTATGAATCCATAGTTAAAGGGGAAAATATCTCTACTACCGGCATTCCGGAGTCCTTTAATGTGCTGATAAAAGAGCTGCAAAGTTTATGTCTGGATATTGAACTTATCGGAAACAAAAAAGAAACTTTAACATAAAGTTTAGGTTTTATAAGAATCACCCTAACAGGAGAATAGGGGGGGTTATCTTGGATAGATGGGGTATTTTTGAGAAACCCAAAGAACTGGTTAGCTTCGATGCAATTCGCATTGGTCTGGCCTCGCCGGAGAAGATCAGGGGCTGGTCCAGCGGAGAAGTAAAAAAGCCCGAAACTATCAACTATCGCACTTTTAAGCCGGAGAGAGACGGGTTGTTTTGCGCCAAAACCTTCGGCCCTACTAAAGACTGGGAATGTACCTGCGGCAAATATAAACGCATGAAGCATCGGGGGATAGTGTGCGACAAATGTGGAACGGAAGTTATCCAGTCTAAGGTGCGCCGGGAGCGTATGGGGCATATTGATTTGGCGGCGCCGGTAGCCCATGTGTGGTTTTTCAAAGGTCTGCCCAGCCGGATTGGAAATCTGCTGGATATGAGTATGCGCGATCTGGAACGAATTCTCTACTTTGAATACCACGTAGTGATTGACCCGGTCGATACTCCCTTAAAGGAAGGGGAACTTCTCTCTGAGGAGCATTATCGCCAAGCCAGACAAGAATATGGAGATCGCCCTCAGATAGGAATAGGAGCGGAAGCTATCCGGGAACTCCTCAAAAGAGTAAAGCTCAAGGAGCTGGCGGTTAAGCTCAGAGCGGACATGAAAAACGCCACCTCCCTCCAGCAAAAGAAGCGCATTTCCAAACGCCTTAAAATGGCGGAGGTTTTCCTGGGCTCACACAACAAGCCGGAATGGATGATACTGGAAGTAATTCCTGTAATTCCACCGGACCTGAGACCGTTGGTGCCGTTAGACGGAGGAAGATTTGCCACTTCGGACTTAAATGATCTCTACCGCCGGGTAATCAACCGTAACAACCGGTTGAAACGGCTCATGGAGGTGCGGGCTCCGGAGGTCATCATCCGTAATGAAAAGCGGATGCTCCAGGAGGCGGTGGACGCTTTATTTGATAATGGCCGGCGGGGGCGTTTACTTCGCGGAGCTAATAACCGGCCCCTGAAATCATTGAGTGATATGCTCAAAGGCAAGCAAGGCCGATTTAGGCAGAACCTCTTAGGGAAGCGGGTGGACTATTCCGGTCGTACGGTGATTGTCGTAGGTCCGGAACTGAATCTCCATCAATGCGGTCTACCTAAAAAGATGGCATTGGAGTTATTCAAGCCTTTTATTTTCCAAAAATTAGAGGAAAAAGGATTAGCCACCACTATTAAAAATGCCAAAAAAATGGTAGAGAAAGAGTCGCCGGAGGTATGGAGCATCCTGGAGGAGGTAGTAAAACATCATCCGGTCATGTTAAATCGTGCTCCCACACTACACCGCTTAGGACTGCAAGCCTTCGAGCCGATATTGGTAGAAGGTAAGGCCATAAAAATACACCCGTTGGTCTGTAATGCTTTTAACGCTGACTTTGATGGAGACCAAATGGCGGTACATGTGCCGTTATCCGTCGAGGCTCAGACCGAAGCGCGGTTACTCATGATGGCCACTAACAACATCCTTTCTCCAGCTAATGGCGAGCCGGTAGCCATACCTACCCAGGATATTGTTCTGGGTTGTTATTATATGACAAAGGCCAAACAGAAAGCCAAGGGAGAAGGTATGGTCTTTGTCAATCCAGGGGAAGTGAGCGCAGCTTACGAAGCTGGGGTGGTGGAGCTCCAATCGAAGATTCGGGTCAGAATAGAGAATAAATTGATCGAGACTACCACAGGCCGCGTTTTACTCAACGAAGTTTTACCGCCCGAGATCCACTTCCAGAATCAGGTGATGCGGAAAAAAGAGCTCCAGACATTGGTGGCCCAATGTTATCGAACTCAAGGAAAAGATAAGACTATTGAGCTGCTTAATCAACTCAAAGATATCGGCTTCCACTATGCTACCAAAGCCGGCATTTCTATTTCGATTGACGACATGCTGATTCCTGCCCGCAAAGCCGAACTTATAGCTAAAGCAGAACAAGAAGTGATCGAGGTAGAACAGCAGTATCTGGAGGGTATTATTACCGATGGCGAACGTTATAATAAAGTAATCGATATTTGGTCTCACATTACCGAGCAGGTGGGAGAAGAAATCTTCTCCGAACTCCGGCGGGAAACTGCCGGCGAATTCAATCCGGTTT